>JAYVPE010000405.1:0-17329 GCA_043757575.1 Pirellula sp. | reverse complement strand
CGCACTGCAAGCGAGGGAACTACCAATCGCGTTCGACTTAAAGAAGATCGATTTATGAAGCAGGAAATTCGCTTGCCAACGGTAAAGGAGCAACAGCGGATTGTTCGTCGAATTGACAGCCTTGTGTCAAAGATCGACGAAGCACGTGGGATTGCAATCAAGTGTAACTTGCTTACGAACCAGCTAGCACGAAGCCGATTTTCTTCAATCATCGCTGGCGCCCCTTGCAAAAAAATGCTGGAGGTCGCGCCGCTTGTACGTCGAAAAGTTGAGCCGCGACTAGGCGAGGAGTATGCTGAACTAGGCATTAGGTCCTTCGGTAGAGGCTCGTTCCATAAACCTTCGCTTGATTATCTATCTGTGGGAACAAAGAAACTCTATCGAATCGAACCTGGTGATCTCGTTTTCAACAACGTTTTTGCATGGGAAGGTGCCATTGCTGTCGCCAAGCCGGAGGACCAGGGAAGAGTCGGATCGCATCGGTTCATTACGTGCGTTTCCCAAGATCAAGTAGTTACCGCTGAGTTCCTTTGCTTCTATTTCCTGACCCCAGAGGGCATTGAAAAGATGGGAGAAGCCTCTCCTGGCGGTGCGGGGCGAAATCGAACACTTGGTATAGAAAAGCTGACTGATATTGAGGTTCCAGTTCCAGAGTATAAGCATCAGCTTCACTTTGGCCGCTTGTTGCGAAAGGTTCAGAAAATGCAGGAAGCACGTGAATTAAATTCTGCTAACTTGAACGCGATGCTCCCGTCGATACTCGACAGCGCATTCAGAGGAGCTCTGTAACATGACTAAGAAAAAATCGAAGCAGACATTCGGTCAGCTACTTCGCGAGAAGAGGGTTGCCAAAGGGTTTAGCCTTCGAAAATTTGCGACCTTAGTGGATGTGAGCCCGACATATATTTCTCAAGTCGAACAGGACAACATTGACCCACCTACAGCCGATCGGGTCAAAAGAATGGCCGAACTACTCGGTGAAAACGTTGACGAGTGGACCGCCTTAGCAGGCCGCATGGCGGACGATCTCCCTGAAATCATCCGCGAGTCGCCAACCGCCATGCCCGATCTCCTTCGAGCTATGCGAGGTCTTCGACCCGAGCAACTAGAAACGCTCCGAAAAGCTGCCGAGAAACTAAAACGCGGTGACAAATGATCGAGTTCGATACAACCGATACACTTTACCAACTTTAAGTGATGAACTGATGGATGGGAGCAGGATTCAGTACGGCAAAATGGTTCAACATGTCGAAACGGATTGAAACCCGGAAGATTTCTTAACTACGGGAAACTATACTGTATGTCTTTAGTCGATCGTTTATCGATTCTTGCATTCCCTCTTGCTTCGCAGTATCGTTGGGCACCTCATGCCGAAGTTTAAACTCAAAAAGCCTCCAATTGCCGAACGTTGGGTCTTGTTCGAATTTGAGCCAGATTCGGACAAAACAGCGTGGGACGGCAGACGAGCAAACGAACTTGCTGAAAGCGTTAAGACTCAATTCCCCTCTCGGAAGTTTGTTTGGGCACAGGAGTTCCAGATAACACAGGCGGGACCTGGGGAACCGATACAGCCCCTTTTTCGGAATCGTCTCGAAGCGGTCAGATGCGAAAATGAATTTGCCACTGAGATCTTCCAAATCCGGGATGATCAAATTACATTTCATCAGCTTTGCAAGAAAGATCGATGGCCCGGGTTCGCTAAATTTATCGACCGAGCCATCGAACTGCTGGGTGTCTACACCGAAGCGTTCGCACCAGTTCGAATCAAGGGAGCGAGGTTGCATGATCTAGACGTGATCGAAATCCCATTGAATACAGGCCCAGTTCATTTGGATCAGTATTTCACTCTAATAAAGGATCTTCCTGAGACGCCATTTGGATTCATTCACGGATTTTCGTCCCAGTACCTTACACTTGCACCGCACGACAATGAACCGTTCGCGGTATCTTTACAGCAAATGCCTGCGGAAGACGGCGTCCTTCGATTTCACGTTGACTGGGATAAACAGTGTTCGAAGCTTGACGCTTCCTCCATGGAAGCCCTTCGATCTAGCCTGACTATGAACCATGACTTTATGTTAGAATGCTTTGAAGCCGCTTTTAGGCAGACTGAATGCTGGACGCTTTTCGACCCCGAGGACGAGTGATGCCTTTTGTTCAAACACAGGATTGGAACTCGGTGGCCATGGTTGCTTCTGCCGACTTGTCGATGACAGAAAATGCATTTGCTTCAAAAATCCGCAGACTTCCTGATTGCAATAGTGTGCAACTCTCCCGCATCGAAGTTGGCGAGGTGGCTTATCCAATACGGCGAACACTTCAGGGGAGATATTACAGATCGCTTGAGCAGTTCTTAGTCGATGGGTGGAGTCCTGCTGTAATCGGTCGAGGTGAATCTGAATCCGTTGCAATCAGGGATTTCGAACTGAAGGTACATTCGCTCGTACAGGGCCTTCTGGCAATGCGACCGTTCGAGTTGTCAGAAAATGACAAACAAGCCATAGCGCAGGTCGAAAGGTATATTGATTTAACAGTCTTTCGCAACACTCACCCGATTCGAACGCGGCAGTTTGGAGTTGTGTCGAAAGTGCGACCTTATCCCTCGGAAATCAAGTGGGAGAATGGCTCGCTGGATTCCATAACTCTTGATCGAGTCGCGAATGCAGAGTTCGTGAACTTCAAGGCAGGTCAGCCATTGGAAGCAATCGTTGAACGCGATCCGCGGACTTTTCGACTGCTCAGGATTGTACACGTTGCAAAACGCACGTCGCCTCGGCAATGGACGCAGCAGGAGGAGTTGGACCTCATGAATTCCGTTGGTTCGTCATCAAATTCCGAGCTCGACCCAAAGTGGCGACCCTAACGCGGAGATTGGTCTATGGAGATCTTTTTCCTCGATGTGGGGCAAGCATCCTGCAATGTTGTTTTGATTGGCCACAAGCAAGCTATCGTCATTGATGCAGGTGCGGGCAGGGGGGCACTGCCGCTTCGGTTCTTGAAGCGTTGCGGGATTGAACGAATTGCCGCCTTGATCATTACGCACAGTCATTCGGATCATATCGGTGGTGCAACCGCGATTCTGGGTGCATACGGCGGCGACATTGATCATATCTGGTTTGTCGATGATGGTCGATTTAGAAACACGGTGTTTTGGTCTCGGGTAAAAGAGTTTATTGACGACGGCACATTGCCAAGAACTAGTTTACGTCGCCTTGAGCATGCTGACTCGCCTCAAGTGGTTTGGGCCGATCCAAGTTCAGTGGCGACACTGCGAGTCTTTGCACCCATCGCGGCACAAAACTTGTTGTCCCAGCAAGCAAACAATCAAAATGCAACTAGCGCAGTTCTTATCCTAGATTATCAATCCACTCAAGAACGCAATCGCATCGTGTTCGGTGCAGATTCCCAACTGCAGGAATGGAAAGATATTCATGGGAGGTACGGAACCATCGCCTGTGACGTGTTAAGCGTTCCTCATCATGGCGGGCATGTAGGAGGAACATTTGAAGATACGGAATGGCTCTATGCCACGGCGATCAATACCAAGGTTGCAGTGATCTCGGCCGCAACCACGAGCGAGCATCATCCGCGAATGGAGGTAGTTCAAGCGCTGACTGGAAGCGGCGCTACCGTAATGTGTTCTCAAATCTCCAAGAAGTGTACGAAAAACCTAGAAGCGGCGAGAGAGAATGCAATCCCAATGCTTCATTCATCGCAGTCTTCAATCGTCTCCAAGTTTAAGACACTGCCGAACAGAAAGCCAAAGAGCATCAAGGTTCCATGTGCTGGCACTGTCCGTGTAGAGTTGGGGACAAATTCCTTGATAGTCGATTCTGCTCTTGTGCACCGTCAGTTTGTTCAGTCGCTGGCTACATCGCCAATATGTCCGATGTGTCGCGTACGGGGTAAGCAAGCCGCTGGTGAAGTTCAAGGCAAGTCAGAATAATGAGTCGTTCAAACAGCTTTCGTCCCAAGCTTTCATTCATGACTGACCAAGAATTCGAGGACGAGGCTGCACTGTTGCTTGCTGAGTTCGGTCGCAAACACGGGACAGTTCCGGGACCGCCGATTCCAATTGATGAAATTGTCGAACTGTATCTCGAGCTTGAGCTCGAATTGCTTGACATGAAAGTATTGTTTGGCGTAGACGACGTGCACGGCGCATTGTGGGTGAATGAACGACGAGTAGGAATCGATCAGCGATTCGATCCACATGCGAATCCGAAGATGCTTGGTCGATATCATTTCACGCTCGCTCACGAGGCAGGGCACTGGCGATTGCATCGAAAGCTATTTCAACGCAGGGCGAATCAGCCAAGCCTGCTACCCAAGAGTGCCACGCGCCCAGAATTCATATGTCGGTCCTCCGACCGAGAGCCAATCGAAATCCAAGCAGACAAGTTCGCCGCTGCGTTGATGATGCCTAAGGAGTTCATAAAACGATCTTGGCACGAATTTCAAGGAGACATGGAGCCAATATTTCTTGACGATCTGAAAAGCGGTAAGGTTTTTGTCGCTGCATCTGGCATGGAACGAAGGCTCCATTTCAAAACAGGACCGAATGCCGAAGACGACGCGCTGCTCGAGTGCGCCGCACAACCGATGGCAGATCGCTTTGAGGTATCTGCTCCCGCAATGCGGAACCGACTAGAAAGTATGAAGCTGTTGATAAGGAAACGAGAACGAACCCTGTTTGACTGAACTGGAAGAAAGTGTTTACTTTACAGTTGACATGCAAGAAAGAAACGCGATAATCTTGGGAGTGGTTCGAACCACTGGGTTGATTTCCATTTAATTTGCAGACTTTGTTTTGTACACGGAGGGGCTCATGTTGATCGGATATGTACTTTTGGGGGTCGCGTTCATCCTCATTTGCCAGAAAACGTTGGGGACCAAGGCAGAGGGCGCAAAAGTAATGGATCTCACTCACATTGTGCTTGTACTGGGATTGTCAATTGCCGGTCTATGGATAGTGCAATTTTCGTCGTACATTGCATTGGCTGCCGTAGCCGCGGTTTTCGTCTCGTTCATCAAGTTTGTGCCAAAGTCCGTCGAGCGGTTGCTTCGATATGGCGGGACGATTGCTTTTCTGGGGGCCCTACTCGTAATCAGTGCTAAACAACTCTTGAGTCCCTACTCGGGCGAATCGCGCCAAGAGGATCGAGCCGATTGGCGAAAGCCAAAGCCGGACAAGCGTCTGTCACCTAGCGAAATGCTCGCAAAGCAATGGTCGTCATCTGATCAGCATGCAGACTGGCCGGTCGCAAAGCTTATGCTCGACATGAGTCGAATCGCGTATCAAGATCCAGTTGACGCAGGCCAATCGTTGGAGCAGCTTGGCTTACGATGGGAAACAATCTCGGATGGGTCGATGAATGGATACGTTGCTGCGTTGGACGATACGGCCATTGTGGTGTTTCGTGGTACAGAAGACGGAGTCGGGGATCTATTGCAAGACCTGCAGTTTTTCAAACGTACGAATGATCACGGTCGTATTCACGGGGGATTTGATCGTGGTTATATGGGAATGCATACTCAAGTGGAAAAACTACTCAAGCGGTTCAAGACGAAGCGGGTGTGGCTGACCGGCCATAGCTTAGGCGCCGCATTATCGATTGTTTGCGCCTATCATTTATTGCAACAAGCCGATGTAGAGATTGCCGGTGTCATGACTTTCGGACAGCCCATGGTGGTTCGGCAAGAGCTTGCAGAATACCTTCAGTCTAAATTGCAAGATCGATACGTTTTCTTTGTGAACGACATGGATCCTATCGTTAAGATTGTCGAGCCATACGTTCATTTTGGACACATGGTGCAAGACAAAGACGGAGTTACTTTCCGGGTCGATCCGCGACCTAAAGTTATTCGTACAACAGTTCTCAGAGCCACGAATGAGAGGATTAAAACGGGCGAACTTGAATCGATGTCCGATACATCGTTGGATGACTTAATCCATCGAATCGAAGACTCCAATCGCCCTAAATACAACGAAACTGGCGAACCGATCGTCGAAGGATACCTGCCAGATATCTACGATCACTACCTCGATTCATATGACGAAATGATAACTCGGCTCGTTTCGGGCAATAGCGTCAGTCGTTGAGTTCGTAGTGCATCGTCAAAAGGGTTAAAGCGAAATGAACGTTTGGGACTTTAAGAATACATCTCTGGTTGTTCTAGGGGCAGGCTTTTCTTTTGCAGCCACGAAAGGACGCACTCCGCTCATGGGTGGGTTCTTTGACCAGATGAAAAAAGAAAAGTATCCTGAGCTGTACGAGTTTGTGATGCACGTTGGGTGCGATCGAACTTGCCCGGCCATCCGCGACGCAAACGTAGAACGCGTTCTTCTCACGCTGGAGCAAGCACGGACTGCAAACGATTTAGTTTTGGATGGATGGTTCGATCAATGGAGAGGCAAACTTGACTTGATTCGGGCTCAGGTGGGAAGCTACACGCTTGAAAGATTGTCGATTGACCTCGAAATCGAAATGGAGGAATGGGTGGTCAACGTTCTTCTGAGTACTGGATTCAATACGACATTCATCTCGATGAACTACGATTGCGTAACTGAGGCTATCCTGGTTGATAGAGATGGAACCATACATTGCCAAAACGCGAACTGTCCCCATTGCAAGATGCGACAACTTCTTAGCTATTCGTGCGGTTGCGGAGTCCAGAATCGAGATATCGGAAATCGATGGAAGGGTAGCCTTATTAAGCTTCACGGCTCGATTGCGTGGCGGCGCTGTACCAATTCTATTTGCTGTTCGAAGGAGTGCATCGACGCAGCATGTGACTGCGAACCGTTCAAGGCGACATCTTGTCCAAATTGCAGAAGTGCCTGTTCGCCAGTTATGGTCTTTCCGACTATGAGCAAGAACCTCAACGAGATTCCACAGATTGGGACTATGTGGCAGGCTGCAAGATCTGCCTTTGAGCAAGCGGAGTCTATTTTGTTCTTTGGATTCTCCCTACCAACGAGCGACGAGTTATTCGGACAACTCATGAGACACTGTTGCGAACGCAACCGACTGCTTAAGAAAGTTGGGGTTATTGATTGCAATCCGGTGGCTGTAGTCGAACGATTTAAGCAAGCGGTAAATCCTGGTTGTAGCGTAGACTACGTTCCGCTGGCTGTGAGCCCAGGACAATTACCCGTATGGTACAAAGATTCGGGACTACCTGATTTGTCAAATAGATTTTCCGACGCGCCGCAGGGTGTGTACGTCTCGTTTAGCAAATTGGTGTAACTGTCGCGGATGCCACCAGTTTATCCTTACCTTGGAGTGTTTTGATCGGCACGGCTTACTTGCTGCTATCTTCGATAACTATTGTTTGGGCTTCTCACCAACGACCAACTCGTCGTTCTCAGACAATTCACCACCGATCAATTCCGTATAGCGATTGTCGGAGATACCTGTTTGCACAGGCTTTCCTCTCAGGAACCCCCCTTCAGCAATCCAGACATGTCTTAAGTTTTGCGCTCGGGTTGCCGAGGCTTTTTCGTCCGCCGACATTTGTTTGGCCGTGTCCGCAACGACTTGCTTTTGCTCGTCCACCCCGTCAATGATTTTTCGATCGTCAGGATGCACTTTATCTCGAGCCGGATAAAATCGAAGGGCAGCGTTGGGGACTCGGATGATGCCATCTCGTTTCCTAATTTGAAAGGATAGGTTGGCGGTCATCCCAGGAAGCAATTTTAGATCGGTGTTAGGAGTCTCCACAATGACAGGATATGTGATTACATTCTGCTGTTCCGTACTGCTTAATCGCACTTGAACAATCTTGCCTTGATCAAATAACTCTTCGGGATAGGCATCGACAGTAAACCGAACAACTTGGTCGTCGCTCTGAGCTTTTCGAATCATTCCGATGTCGGCCTCATCTACGGACGCATAGATGTGCATTCGCTTGTCCATTTCCGGTGCCACGACAAACATCTCTGGCGTTTGAAATTGCGCAGCCAGGGTCTGACCAATATCGATCTTCTTCTCAATAACAACACCCTCGCAGGGCGAAAGGATATCGGTGTAAGCGAGATTTGCCAGCGCGTTATCCAACTGAGCCTTCGCCTGGTCGACATTCGTCTTCGAAACCTGCAACTCTGCATCGCGAGTCATGCGAACAAAGCGAAATTGATCCAGTTCAGCCTCCGAAATGAAATCCCGGTTACCCTTTTTTAGTTCACCGCCACGGCGTTCGTCGTTGATGGCTTGTTGTTGAAGGGCTTCCGCTCTCGCGACTTCGGCCAGTCGAGTCTGAAGAAGAGCTTGGTCTCGAGCCACTGTCGACTTGTAAATACGCGAATCGATACGGGCCATGAGCTGTCCTTCTACTACTTTGCTGTTGTAGTCGACAAATAACTCGCTAATGGGACCGCTAACCGATGCACCGACACTAACGCGATGAATAGGTTCCACTTTGCCGGTCGAGTTTACCGTCTGCGCAATATCGCCCATGGAGACGCTCTGAGTACGCCATTGAGTCCGATTGCGAACATCCAAATAAGTTTTGACTGGATAGTACGCTGCGACCCCGATACCGCCTAAAACCCCAGCCACCAGCAGCAGTCTAAACAAGGTCTTCATGAATTCGTTTTCGTTGGCTGGAAATAAATAAAACCGCGATTCCCATAGAAATCGCAAGTCCGCCGCCACACAACCAGGATACCGGAATGTGCTTGGTATCGTCACCAAACCACTTCGCAAGGTCTTGTTCGGTGAATCTAGACATACTAAAAATAAGTCCATTGTGCAGCGTATGCAATAAAATACCTGGCCACAAAGAACCAGTTCGGATTGCGACGTAGCCGAGGGCTACTCCTAAAACAATCGTTGGCAAAAATTTTTCGATTGACAGGACGCTTCCAGCAATCACATGGAACAACCCAAAAAGGAGAGATGAAAATAATACACTGCGATACGCTGATAGTTTCGAGCGAAAGGCTGACAGTACAAATCCCCGGAAAAAGAATTCTTCAGCTATCGCGGGGGCTACAGCTCCGGTCAGCAAAACAATCCAAAACGGAACAGCCAAGAAGTCAGCCTTAAGTTTTAGTTTATCCGCTTCGGTCAGTTGTGCTGCTAAGCTCCAGCTCTCGAGCAACAAGTAAGCTTCAAAAGCCACCATCCACAACCCGGCGCTCAGCAAAACGACTCCAACTAAGTAGCCCAACCAACGACCCATCCGTTTAAACAGAGGCTCGCCAACGCCAGTCCCTTGACCGAGCCTAAACGTGGTAGAGAAGTCTATTCGACGGTACCAAGAAAAAGCCAGAGGCATAAACAAGAACAAAAGGAACAATATCGCCGCATTGAGAAACAGTGCCCAGCTCCCTTTCAATTCAATGATTCCGCCAAGGTTCGAGGCGACGAAAAACATAGGGAATAAAACCGCCAAATAAATGGCTAGTTCGCCAACGTCGGGCAGCATCTGCTTTTTTTTGGGGCGACCGAATAGTTCCGACCACGACTCCTGCGACCCGGACGTGGCCGCTTCGGCACCAAATAAACGAGCGGCAACCACCAAGGTAGCGCAGGCGTAGATGATCGTCGAAAAGACGGCTGCGAACGCGGGCACCAGCGACGATTGGCCCGTCATGATGTCACGTGAAAGCATCAGAATGTTCACGAGCGGTACGATTCCAAGCAAAGTTGTAAATTGCACGTTGGGCATCAGGGTTACAAGACCTGGCCCAAGCGACAAAAGCATTACGGGTATTAGATAAGCCTGAGCTTCTTTGAAGCTGCGGGCAAAGGAACAAAGCGCCAGAAGGATCGCGCTAAAGAACGAAGCAAATATTACCAACAAAGGTAATATCTGGACAAAAATCCATATCGAAAACCCGTTCCTGCCTAAGAGTGCTTGCCCCAATCCGCCAAAGGATAGCGTCATCCAGGTAGCAAAAAGATTTGCCAAAGCGGTCAACACGGCAACCGTAACCACCGCAACGTATTTGCTGAACAATAGAGCAAATCGCGGGGCTGGAGTAGCGATCAACGCCTCCATGGTACCTCGTTCGCGTTCGCCAGCGGTCAAATCGATTGCCGGGTACACTGCTCCGGTGATTGTCATCAAAATAAGTACCAGCGGGATAACTCCGGCAATCGAAGTTGAGAGATCTGCTCGCTCCGCGAACCCTTTGGCATGGAAAGTCATGGCTACCGGGAGCTTGCGATCGACGCGCTTTCGAATCATGTCGGCTTGGTAGTCATTCATCAATTGAGTTGCGAGACGAAAAACGGACAGAGCAGCCTCACTTCGTAAATCATTTTGCCGAAACTCAGCCTCAATTTCATAGGCGGACACATAGCCTCGATCCAATTTGACCTGCTCAACATTCAATTTGGAGAGGACTAAGTCGAGGTGTCCATCTCGCAAAGCTTTGGAAAGAGATTCTTGATCCGCAATGAGTATTTCAAATTTCGGTAATAAGTCCGAGCTAGGTTCATCCATTCCAACAGGATCGGCTGTACTCTTGGCTGCGTCCGTGGTCTTTTGTTCGGCAGTCCGCGTGATCGTGATCGGTGAAACAAAGCCTCCAGCAATCGCCTGCCTAGCCTCTGCAAGCATACTCTGAACCTGGTTCGCAGTATCCTCGGTCTCAACGCCAAGCACAAAAGCAGGTTCCGCCTTAGTCTTGGTAACAGACCCGATCACCAGCCGTTGCAATGCCATACTTAAAAGGGGGTAGACCAAAATTGGCATCAACACTAACGTAAAAAGCGTACGACGATCGCGGAGACTTTCCCTTAGCTCCTTTTGACAGAGTCGCCAAAGTCGGCCGTTGCTCAGATACTCGTTCATGCCTCAGTCGACAGTTCGTTAGACGAAATAGCTACAGGGTGTGTATTTTGTGGGGCATTGATAAAAGCGATAAACATATCGACGAGATGTTGTTTTCCTGTCGCTTGCTGCAACTCGCTGAGCGTACCCTCAAACTGAAGATTTCCCCGGTGCAATAGTCCAAAGCGATCACAAACTCGCTCAGCTTCATCGAGTCGATGGGTTGATAGTAGTACCACTTTTCCTCGTAGCTTTAACAAATCTATGAACCGAAAAATGGCTTGACTACCAACAACATCCAAGCCCCGGGTAGGCTCATCTAGCAGCATCACCGGTGGATCATGCATCAAACCTCGCGCCAAAGTTACCCGCTGCTTTTGGCCAGTACTGAGCGTACTGCAACGCTGGTCGATGAAGCCGCTAAGATCGAGCAGATTTGCGAGCTCTTCCAATCGCTCACGCGCCAGTTTTTGGTCGACAGCATACAGATCTGCGAAGTACATCAACATCTCTCGTACGCTCAACCATGGATAAACGCCATCATTGGTCGATATGAGACCAAGCTGCTTTCGGATGTCGGTAGATTTATGGGTTGAACGCACACCGCCGATTTCAACATATCCACTGTCAGGTTCCAACAGTCCCATGATCATTCGAAGCGTCGTCGTCTTGCCCGCACCGTTCGGCCCCAGCAACCCATAGACCTCACCGCTAGAAACGCGAAACGAAAGGTTGTTGACCGCGACAAGAGGAACCCCACGCACGTTGAATTGTTTCGTTAAGTTCTCAGCCGAAATCATTCAACAGTCTTTGCGGAGTTGGGCTTTGTGGAGTTGGGTGGACATGGCTAACTCACCATCATAGCATAGGTTCGTCAACTTACCTCCCAGCATTTGCGTTCTGAAATTTCGATACCTTTTCTCGCACCCCCGGAATGATTCTTGACGCGTTCGTAAAGTATACTTTTTTCAGGATACTTGCGTCCAACCCTAGGCCATAGATTCGCCAGTCACCTTGAGGCGGTGGTTGTTTCTCTGAGTATAAAAAATAGTCGTCCAGGGATTCGAGAAAGCGCCAATAAAGTCGAAGCCTCGCTTCAGGCCATGGACCATCGGTCCCAAACAGGATACGGTCCTGGTACTTTTCAAAAAAACGGCGGGAGTTATTGGGTTGCCGACCCAGCTCACTGATTCGGGATGCGAATTCGATGACGAGATTTGGATATTCCTCCAGCCAGCCGCCGAGTTCCGCCAAATTTTCAGCGTCGTTTCCGAAGTGTGCGGCAATAAAAGTTGTTTGAGCGTGCTTGGCAATCACGCGATTGCGGGCTAGGTGTAGCTCCCTGCGAGACGGAAACTCAGGATCTGCAAACGACCAATTCGGGTGAACCGTCAGTTCAAAAAGGCGTTCGTTCGATGGTGTAATAGGTTCAAAAAAGGCTCCCGGATCCGCGGTATGCATAATCACAGGTAAACCAAGCTCGCCACAAACAGTCCAAATAGGCTCCCACCGGGGATCGTCAATCGCGAGGAGCGAACCGTCCGCATTGCGAAAACGTAAACCAAAGTCCTTGAAAAATTTCAAACCAGAAATCATTCCCGTCGCGCTCGAGTTTCTGATTTTTTCGACCGCGTTCCGCACAAAATCGGGTTGATTGCAACTCCATGTAGCTGGCTGATCCATTCGACCGTCCCCTTGAAAGTCGATGTTGGCGAAGATAACAAAGCGATCTCGGAATTCAGACCACAGAAAATTGCAATGCTCGTCCAGCCGCTTGAACAAGGTCCCATCTAAGGAAACACAAACTGCGATGTTATTCCGGTCCATCATCGCGACATACTCCTTGAGCAGTTCAGAGTCGTGTTTTCCTTTTAAAAAAAAATGGGTATGAACATCGACCACCGGAAAAGACGCGCGCGTTATGATGGTTTCGGGCACCTTCAATTGGGATTTGACCAACGGAGGTTCGACTGCATTTTTTTCTGAAACCGAACCTAAAGTGGAATTCGATTGGCAATTGGCAACGGCACAATTGGCAACGGTACAAATGGCAACGGTACAAATGGTCATCGAAAAAAAGATGGCGAGGTTACGAAGGGTTTCGCAGCGGAACATGTTCAGTTTCAGTTTCAGTTTCAGGAATAAGACCATTTGCGTAGCATAGAATTTGTTATGATTCTAACTCGTCGCACACGCAAGTGAAAAATACGGGCATAAAACGAACGGGAGTTAGCCTCATTCATACCGAAAATGGAAAAGTTTCGCTTGAGGAAATGATCGACAAGTATATTGACCACCTCCGACATCACTTGCTTTTCATCGCTAAAAAGAGAGCTAAGCTGGAAGGACAAGTCAGCATACCGTCAGGTCCAGCCGACGTTCAACCGGCGGAACTGCGAGAGTTCCATACTTAGGTGCAGCAGTTTGCATTTGCAGCGGTCGTTGGTTAAGCTGACTGTGTCCGAGCACCAATTGTTTTTGCAAACAACAGCAAGAAGCAGAAAATGACTAAATCACTCAAAGGCATAACACGTATTGACTACGAGGGGGTTGCGACCCGCGGCTGGATGGTTCGTATCACACGTGCTGGAATCCGAAAACAGCAGTTTTTCAACGACCGCACTCTCGGTGCAAAAGGCAAATCGCTCAAGGCCGCGAAGGAGTGCTACGCTCGATGGGCGGCTTCCGCAGGTCCGATCAAAACCACACGAAATCTAAAGACATCTCGTAACTCGTCCGGCAAAGTCGGTGTTCATCTCGTTCGAAACGTCGATGCACGTTGGGTGAATGCCGAATCCTTTGGATACTGTGCTTCGTGGGTCCTTGAGGATGGAACTCGGCAAAAAATAAGTTTTGCTTGGAAACGCTACGGGAAAAAGATGGCCTGGGAGCTAGCCTGTTTAGCCCGAGAAAAAGAGCTTACCGATCGGGCAAAGGTCATCGCAGGTTTCGAAAAGAAATCCGGGAAAAAGGTCAAGATCCAATAAGTGAGCCGACGGCGTGAGCTACGGGTTTCCAGATGCATGAATTCGTAACCAAACTCGCGGCTGCCGTGGACGGCTCACCGCAGGTGTTAATAGAGACAGACGATTTCATCGACGAAACGCTGAGTCGACCTTTGCAAATTGTCTACCGCGATGAAAACTACGTGGCCGCCTTCAAGCCAGCGGGCTTAATCGTTCACCGAAGTACATCGACTCAAACACACGAACCGGTCCTCCTCCAAAGCCTGAGGGATCAACTTCAATGTCACCTCTACCCAGTCCATCGTTTGGATCGGCCTACTGCGGGGTTGATCTTGTTTGGATTGAGTGGTGCAGCAGCCGCTAAAATGGTGGACCTTTTTACGAATCGAATGGTCTCCAAATACTATCAAGCCTTAGTCAGTGGCCTGACCCCCGACTCAGGTTGGATTGATAAGCCCCTGGGGGCAAAATCGGACGATGATTGGGTGCAAAATGAAGACAACAATCGATTGTCTCAAGACGCATTGACGCAATTCGAGACCCTGGCGAGATTTCAGGTCGCGAGGAAAAATCCGTTGACCAGTCCCTCTCAGTTCTCGCTGTTGGAAATCAAGCCGATGACCGGCCGCACGCATCAGATTCGTCGCCACTTGAACCATATTGGCCACCCTGTGATAGGCGACCATCGACACGGATACAAACACGACAATGACATGGTTGTCGCAGCTACGGGCGTCGTCCGCATGCTCTTAACATCCATGCGACTCGATTTTAGGCACCCCTATTCCGGCGAACTTCACTCGATCGTCGTCGGCAGAGGCTCAGAATTCGATCGCGTGATTGCGACAATTGAACCGCATCGCATCCAATCGCAGGGCTTATTATGAAAAAGTGCTTTCCGTTTTTACTTTGCCAGTTCCTGCTCGTTGCATCCGTATGGTCCGACGAGCCTCAGCACAAAATCAACGCAATCGAGAACTCGCTCGGCATGAAGTTGCGTTTGGTACCTGCTGGCGAATTCATGATGGGATGCGATGAAGCGCCCGAGCAATTAGCTACAGCCTATCCCCAGTACGATCGCTCGCGTTTTACTTCACTTGGCGATGAAGCACCTGTTCACAAAGTACAAATCACTCGATCGTTTTATCTAGGGCAACACGAAGTGACGGTCGGCCAGTTCAAAAAATATCTTGATCTATCCGGCATGGTCCCGGAATCCATCGCGGATAAGACGGGCGGCTATGGCTATAACCCTGAATACGATCCAAAGACAACCATCCGAGGCGATGCGTTTGAGGGACGGGACCCAAAATACTCATGGAGCAACCCAGGGTTCCAGCAGAGCGACGACCATCCTGTGCTAAACGTTACGTGGAATGATGCCACTCGTATGTGCGAATGGCTCAGCCGACACGAAGGAAAAAAGTATCGCTTGCCGACCGAAGCGGAGTGGGAATATGCATGCCGTGCCGGAACACAAACGCGATACCATTCCGGCCAAGACCCGGAATCGCTTCTTAAGGTAGCAAATACGTATGATTTGGATACGGAAAAGAATTGGCCGCAATGGAAAGAGTTCGCGTTGTCCGGAAGAGACGGGTATGCGTTCACCGCTCCCGTCGGCAGTTTTGCACCGAATGCGTTCGGACTCTACGACATGCACGGCAACGCTTGGGAATGGTGTTCCGATTGGCATAGCGATACCTATTATGCCGAGTCACCGTTGCGAGACCCACTGGGCCCTACGGATGGTGTCGTGCGAATTCGCCGTGGAGGTTCCTGGCATACTTGGTCGTTCTACACCCGCGCTTCTTTCCGCAACTGGAACGATCCCACGACTCGTTATACCTTGGTAGGAATGCGTCTGTTGTGCGAAAAGGAGCAATCCAAAAAATAGACGCACGTGGGGTAGGTTATCTCACGTGAATTCGGAGGGTCAATTAAGGTCGTTTTTTTCTGGTGGCTTGACTTCCTCCTCTACATTGTCCTTCTCCATCTTTTGGATCACGGTAGTGAGTGCTTTGGCCATATCGTCCATGCCATTAGCTTGATACGCCTTAACTAGCTTTTTTCGAGTTTCAATTCGGCCATTGTCGCTGCGGATCGCGAGTTCATATTTGTTAATGGCATCCTTTGGGCGTTGAGCCATCATCAGAACATCACCGAGTGAATCTAAAATTTCCGGGTTCCTCGTAGATAACGAAAGCGCCTTATTAAGCAGTTCCAAGGATCGGTCTGTGTTTTTTTCAGATGCCTTGGACAAGCAAAGAGCCAAATCGTTCATTGCACCGATATGGCTTGGATCTTTGTTCAACGCTTGCTCCCAGTTTTTGATGGCCTCTTTGTGGTTCCCAAGTAAAAAAAATTCTTCAGCTAGCAGAATATGAGTGGATACGTTCGTGATACCCATATCGATTTGCTTCTTGAGCACATCCATTAATTTCTTTGTTGGCTTGATCTTTAACGGCAATAATTTTGCAATTTCTTCAGATGTATTTGGATTGGAGGGATCCGTGTCTGCAGCTTTTTCCAGAAGGGAAAGGCTCGCGAGATATGCTCCGTCCTCCGTTTGAGAAACCGATTTCAAGTAGATCAAACGCTGAATCTCAGACAACTCTCGCTTGATTCTTGGGCCACTGCTTTTGTTTAGCAAACCCTCGGTCAGAATCTCAGCAGCCTGCTCCAATCGATTAGTCATCCTGCGTGCCTCAGCGACGGCCAATCGATCGGATTCTGTTTCCAACGAAGAATTGAGTCTCTTCAAAAACACGTCTTCCACTAAACTGGCAGCGGATTTGAGCTCTTCTTGGAAGCCAATTCGCGAATAAAGTCTCGCGAGCTCCAAATTCAATTCAGGCTTGGTTGCGGCAGCTTGCTTGGCTACTGAGACCGCTTTGAGTGTCTCGCCCATATCTTCCAAAGTCCGAGCGTAGTACGAAATGAGACGCGAATCGATATACTTCCACTTAGGTACCTTTTCCAAGATAGTCAAAAGCACATGCGAGGGAACATCGATCCCAGCGGCCTTTTGCTTCAATAGCTCCTTGGCCATCCAAGCATTCGCTTGCGGACAATCACCGAATTTGCCACTGGCAAGTTCGGACATTATCAAAAGCGCCTCCTCAGATTGACCTCTAATGCCGTAAATCATCCCGAGACGATAGTGTGCAACTTGGTTGGACGGCTGAATGGATAAAATTCTTTTGCTGAGTAATTCTATGTAACGCTTCGTAAGATCTGGGATCGGAAACGTTTTGTAAACGATCGTTTCAGCACCATTCGAACCGATCGCTTTACAGAAATCTTCCTCAAACATTTGGTCACATGTTACCTCGATTGTTTTCGTCGGGCATCGCTTTTCACTCTCGACGGAGAGCAATTGAATTCGACTGTCTTTTCGACTAAAGACGGAAAATCCGAATATCAGATAGATAGTTACGAGTAATACCAAGGATGGCAAGTGAAACCAAAAACGGGCCTTGCTACGCGAAAACTTCCAGCCACGAAACGCATCTATGAATCCGCCAGCAACGCCTACCGGGCTATAGAATATTTTGAGGAATTCGCTTCCGAGCCAC
>JAYVPE010000404.1:0-17359 GCA_043757575.1 Pirellula sp. | reverse complement strand
AGCAATCGCACCCCGAGGCGGTCCGAACGCATCGAGTCGAGGAGCGCCGCGACAAAGCGGAACGAAAGCAATACGATCGGGCCAAGCGACTGCTTGCTGCGAAACAAAAGCGGAACGCGCCCGCCTAGCCGATTTGCGCCCGGAAACGCACTGGTTGTCGTGGGCGCTTACGAACGAAGAGATGCTATATCAAAAATTATTGGATTCCGGGGCGACTCTAATCAGTGTTAGTCACCGCATGAATATTTTCTAGTATCACACCCATGTCCTGGAGCTTAGCAGCGACGGAAGCTGGCACTTATCGCTATCGAAGGATATGTAAGTAAGGAGCTATGGCCTGCTTGACTGCATTGCATCTTTAGTATTTCAACCGACTGTGACTAGGCCCCTCGATAACCTGGATGTCAGTTTGGGCAAAAGTGGTGGAACGCCCTGAGGAAAATGTTGGCTCACCCGATTTTGATGAAAATCGAAAGTTTGTCGCACGGAATGAGCTGCCCAGCGTCACAAACCTAATGACGCTTGATTTAAATTATACTTTTAGCTGGTGAAAAACGATGAGACTGACTCTGCGAACGTTATTGGCCTATCGGGATGGCGTTTTGGATCCCAAAGATGCTGCGGTCTTAGAAGCCAAGATTAAAGACAGTTCAACCGCTCAGCAAATTTCGCAGCGAATTGAACACGAGATGCAAAATCGGCGGCTCGCACCAATCCCGGTCGACGCACGCGAGTTCGGCTTCGAAGCAAATCTGGTTGCGGAATTTTTGGACGATACGATTCCCATGGAGACCCTGCCAGAAATGGAACGCAAGTGTCTCGAAAACAACACGCTTTTAAGCGAAATCGGGAGTTGCCATCAAATACTGTCGCGGGCGTTGTCCATTCCGGCACCCATATCAGCGGCGCTTCGCCAGCGTATTCGAGATTTGCCAAACAATCCGCTGGCGAACCATTCCGCTGCTTCAAACGGACGGATTCGGAGAATGGACGCTCCGATTTCGGTGGATGGAACAAATTCTAAGCCTCAGAACACTGCGGTTGTGGTGGCCTCTACCAAGCCTATGCGCAAGTCGAATGGTGAACTGCGAGGATCGGGTATCGAGTTGCATGATGGATTGGGGCGTCAAGTCCCAGAGTACTTAATTGGAAGCGATCGTGGCTGGCTCAAGTCGGCCGCCGTTGCGACGAGTCTCCTGTTTGCACTCGTGGTGGTTGGCGCTATGGCGATCGGGCCAGTCGATCGAGTTCGCGATTTATTGCGGAAATCGGAAGTGATTGTTGACGCGGACTCCAATGCAAAATCATCGATAAAAAAAACGGCTGTGACCAATGACGATTCGAACTTGATCGATACCAAGGCGACAATTGATGAATCGTCGGTTGCACCGCCAGTACCCACTATCGAACCAGCACCCGCTATCGAACCGGCATCAGCTCTAGACACGGAAACAATTTCCAAAGCGACTCCCCCTGACTCACCCAAAAAAGGAGAACTAGTTGACTCTGCGTCGATCGTTAAGTCCGAGATTCTCGGCGTGAAAGGTCGGATCCAGTGGTTGCCAGAAACAAAAGCATCCTCGGAGTCGATCGTATTGAAATTAAGCACAACCGACGACAGTTCAACCGCATTTTGGAAACGAATGAATCCTGGTGAACATCTGAACCTAGGTGATCGTGTCGTAGTGCCACCTACCCAGCGGACCGAAATGCGGGTTGAGCCAGGCATTCGCCTGTTGTGTGTGGGTGAGAATGATTTGGAACTTGCGAAGGACATCGCGTTGCCCCGGGTTGTATTACGTTCCGGTCGTGTTCTCTTTTTTGCAACACCTGATGCACAGGAGATGGAGATAGATTGTAATGGCATCATGGTTTCGGTTCGCTTTGGAGCAGCAGATGGGAGCTGCGCTTTGGAATTGCAAAACTTTTGGTCGATTTTCACAGATGAAATGTCTCAAGCAAGTAAAGTCGAAACCCAATCGACTGTTCGACTGTTCGGAGTCGAAGGTTCGCTTGATTATTCGTTCAAGATCGCCAACCGCACAGCAGGAGGGACGTTGGCAGTTGGCCAGTATGTCGACTGGAAGAACGGTGAAGCCACAGTAGTACAGGAATTGACGGAAGCTCCTTGGTGGTTTAGGTCTAGCATCAGTAGACCAATCGATCTTCCAGCCGCCACCGACTTGCAGAGCGCATTCGCAGGAAAAGCACCAAGAGCAATAGAATCGCAGCTATTGGAACTGACCAACAATCGACGCGGTGAGACCGCTGCGTTAGCCGCCAGAACGCGCATGATGCTTGGCCGCTACGATGGACTATTTGAGCCTGAGGGTGGGTTCAACCGCAAAAATTTGCATAGCCATTGGCAGTCGTTGCTAGCGCAGATTCCTCAATCGCTTGGACGAGAAGAGCATCGCGCCCAATTGGTCAACGCAATCCGAACCGCTTCACCGAATCGCGTAAATTTGCTTTTGTCGCTTTTGATTCCACCGTCCCAGGAGCAATTGTCAGCGGGCGCAGATAAACTATTGGTCGAAGCACTTTCCAGTTCACTTATGGATGAACGTGTCCTAGCCATCAATCAACTCACCAATATCACTGGTAAAAGTTTGGGATACCATCCCGACAAGAACCAAGTCGACGCTATCCAACAGTGGCGCAAGCTGCTCGGGAAAAATGAAATTAGATACCCTACGCCTACCAGTCCGAAAACGGAATAAGTCCATGAGAACGCCCTGTATCGCTTTCCTCGTTTTCCTCGTTGTCTTCTGGCTGTTTTACGTGGGAGCCAAACCCGCTGCTATAGCGCAGGAGGTGCTCGATGCATCTTCAGCGAGACCCAGTAAAGGAATGCCGCCAAACGGAGTGGTACCAGGTACTCCGCCTGTAAACCAAGTTGCTCCAGGTGCACCGACCGGAAAGCCCCCAGGCGAAATAAAACCAAGCGAAATAAAACCAGGCGAGGCAAAACCAGGTGACCCAAAACCCGGTGAAAGCGGCATACCCGAAGCAGTCAAACGCAAAAGCGAACCACCAGAAGCTCCGAACAAACGGGAGTTTGACGTCAAACCCGACGAACAGGGAATGTTGCAATTTCAGTTTCGTAATCAAACCTGGCCCGACCTCATGCGATGGTTGTCCGAAGTTTCCAGCATGTCCCTGGACTGGCAAGAACTGCCAGGTGATTACCTAAACATCGCGACCCAAAGAAAGCACAGCCTCGAGGAAACACGCGATCTTTTTAACAGGCACCTATTGGCTCGTGGTTTTACGATGCTGGAATTTGGCGGAATCATTCAAGTGTTAAAGACAAAGGGGATCAATACTGCGCAGGTTCCCAAAGTCGAGGTCTCGAAACTCGATTCGTTGCCTCCGCATCGTTTTGTTCGCGTTTCCTTTTCTTTGAACACACTGATTGCCGCCGATGTAGTTGCCGAACTAAAGCCATTGATTAGCAGCAACGGCGAACTTAATGCTTTGGCGGCCACGAATCGACTGGAGGCGATGGACACGGCAGCGAATTTGTCGGAGTTGAATCGCATTCTGAAGGAGGAGCAATCGCAAGCTGCGTTGGAAGGCCTCGCACGCGAATTTGTTTTGGAGTACGTTCGCGCAAATGATGCCAGAGACCAGCTTCGACAGTTCCTGGGATTGGAAACTGGCACAAAGGCAGGACCCATAACACCCCAAGAACAACAGGCGGCTCAGCAGCAACAGCAGATGATGATGCAACAGCAACAACAGCGACAGCAGCAAGGTATTCCAGCACCGCCCAAGCCCAAAGAAAAGGGCGAAATCTATCTTGTCGCCAACGTGAGGCGAAATAGCGTTATCGCATCAGCTCCGCCGGACAAAATGGCGATTATTTCCGCGTTCGTGCGGCGCATCGATGTCCCAAACGAAAATGCTGATTCGATGAGCATGCTCGAAGCGAGAATGAAAGTCTACCGTCTTAGTTCGCTGGATCCCAAGCAGCTTGTGGCCACGCTTCTATCGATGGATGTACTTGAACCGACCACACGCTTGGAAGTCGATGAAAAAAACAAAGCGATTATCGCGCACGCATCCATAGCAGATCAATATGCAATCCAACAAACGATTAAACGACTCGATGGGTCCGCACGTGATGTAGAGGTCATTCAATTGCGGCGCCTCCGCGCCGAAGATGTCGTTGGAACCATCAAATTCTTAATGGGTAACGAAGAAAAGAAAGAGGACAACTCCCGAAGGAATTACGGCTACTATGATCCATTTGGCTACAACAGTACCAAGAAAGATTCCAATTCGGACGCGTTTCGAGTTGCAGCGAACTCGCAAGACAATCAAGTACTCATTTGGGCGAATGAACTCGAGCGGACGGAAGTCAACAAGCTTTTAGTGAAATTAGGAGAGCTACCGCCAGCAGGAGGAAATGCAAGTCGAATGCGAATCATCGACGCGAATCGCTCGAGCGACACGAAAGAGTATCTGAAACGTCTACAACAGGCCTGGAGCAGGATCTCGCCGACGCCATTGGTTTTGCCCGATGAAGACCAATTTGACCCGGCGGACACAAAGAAATCGCCAGCTACCGATTCCGGATCAACGGAGATTGAAAAACCCAAGTCGCCACGTGATCCAAAAGAAAAAGCTAAAGATGTTTCAAGGGCTGTCGATATCAACTTCGACGAAAAAATGGCCCGAATTGGCATTCCAACAGGCTTCCTCTCCGCTGCAAATCAAGTAGCCGACGATGCTCCCAGCAAAACATCCCAACCGAGTTTGCCCATTCAAATATCTTTTGACGAAAGAGGCAACCTAGTCTTGGCAGGTGATGATACCGAAGCTCTCAGTCGTCTCGAACAACTCATGATAGATAACGCGCCTCCGCAACGAAACTACGAAGTCTATTACATCAAAAACTCCAGGCCGAGTTGGATTGAAATGAATCTAAAGGACTACTACAAAGAGGACAAGGAAAAAAAGAACGACTCGAACGATGCATTCCGTTGGATCTTCGGCTTTGAAGGGCCTTCAGAAAAGAAAAATGAAGATCCACAATTGGGCAAAAAGCGAAAACTCAAATTCCTGTCTGATAACGATACCAATTCCCTGATCGTTATTGGTGCCGATGATGTGCAACTCAAGACTATCGAAGAATTGATTCGGCTATGGGATGTGCCAGAAAAGACGAACAAACAAAAGCTTCGCTACTCCAAACTAATGCATGTCGAATTTTCGAACGCGGAAGTGATTGTGGAAGCGATTAAGGAAGCGTATCGCGATCTCCTTAGCACCAATGACAAAGCTTTTGAAAAAGAGAAGGCGGGCGGCGGCGGTGGAGGAGGCGCATCCGAGTCAAAGCGAGGATCATCCTCCGATTCTATTTTCAACGGAGGAATGAACTACAGTTTCTCCGGTCGGCTGTCGATGGGTGTCGACAAGATCACCAAAACGATTATCGTTTCGGCTGAAGGTGAGGATTTGCTAAAGTTGGTCTGCGAAATGATCACCCAATTGGATGAAGCGGCCAAGCCAACCGGATCCATTGAAGTAATCAAATTGGATGGAGCGAACGGTGCAGCAATGGAAAAGGCACTGATGGCATTAGCAAGAGCAAACGGTAAAGACGTCCAGAACAGCGATCCAAATCAGCAACCGCAACAACCAAATCAGCAACAGCAGTTCAATCAGCAACAACAATACCCAAACGGGCAACCACCCAATTCATCAAAAGGGAGCCGGAAGAAATAATGCAGTAGTACAACCGGATGTAAATTACCGTAACAACACAACAACACGATAACACCGCAAAGATAATGAAACAAAAACTCTTGTTGTCCTGCATCGTATTCGGACTTTTGCTTGTCTCAGCCTGTGACGCACCGAAAGCGTTACCTGGCCCTGGCAGCAAGGCCGTCGTTCGACAGTCGCTGAACAAGGACCAGTCCGATCTCGCAGCGCAGATCGTTAATGATGCCAAACAGGCCAAGACCAAGCCGACGGGCAAAGTTAAGGTGTCGCTACTCCTCAATTGGTATCCCGAAGCGGAGCATGGGGGGTTTTACGCCGCACAGGTGCACGGGATTTTCGAAACGTTTGGACTGGAGGTCGAAATTCGTCCCGGCGGAAAAACAACCGTTGTGCCTCAGGAGTTGATATTGGGTCGTGTTCAGTTTGGAGTTGCTAACGCAGACGATGTGCTCATGGCGCGTAGCCAAGAAGTCCCGTTGGTCGCTTTGATGGCCCCTATTCAAAACGGCCCCCGATGCATCATGGTTCGAAAGGACTCGGGTATTACGACGTTCGCTGGTATCAAAAACATGAAACTGCAGATCGATGCCTCGCGACCCTACGTTCCATTTTTGAAAAGCAAAGGGTTCCTAACCGATGGCGTTGATGTGGTTCCGTATTTTGGTTCTGTAGCGCAGCTCGTTGCAGAAAAAGGGGTCGCCACGCAAGGATACAGTTTTAGCGAACCGTTTATGGCCCGTCAGCAAGGAGTCGAAGTTGTTGAGCTGATGATGTCGGAAATCGGTTACAACCCCTATGCTAGCCTCTTGGTTGCAACGGAAAATCAGGTGGAAAATCAAGAAGACGTTTGCAGACGCATGGTTCAAGCGAGCATTGCCGGTTGGAAAAAGTACCTGGAATCCCCCAAGGAGACAAACGACGTAATTTTGTCCAAGAACAAGCAAGGCCTCGAAAAGAATGCGTTGGAATTTGGCGTGAAGGCTCTCAAACCCCTTTGTGTTCCGACCGGAGAAGGAGATTCCGCAATCGGTTCGATGTCAGCCGAACGTTGGACCGCCCTAGCGGATACTTTGGTATCGCTCAAGTTGATCGATGCAGCCAAAGCTTCTGTTGACAACGCGTTTACATTGCGATTCTTGAAACCGTAGTTTTGACTCGACATTCTCGGAAACGGCAGAAATTTTGAAAGTCCTCTTGAATGAACAGCAGATCGGTTTAGGCATCGATCGTTTGGCATCGCAGCTCAAAAGCCATTACAAAGACAATCCGGTAACTATCGTTGCGATCATGACCGGCAGCTTGGTGATGCTGGCCGATTTGATACGCCGCTTAGAAATGCCTATTTGCATCAGCTTGATCCAGGCGAGCTCCTATCGAGGTGGCACCAAATCTGGCGACTTGCTCATCCAAGACCATATGATGCTGGATATCAAAGATCGCGATGTGTTGCTGATCGACGACATTTTTGACACAGGCAAGACGCTGGTAGAAGTCACTCAACGACTTGCCAACATGAAACCAAAAACCATACGCACTGCTGTATTCCTTAATAAGCTAGGACAGAGCGTAGTGACTGCGGTGCCCGACTTCGTTGTTTTTGAAATTCCAAACGAATTTGTAGTCGGATATGGATTGGACTATCAAGATCTTTATCGCAATCTACCCTTTGTAGGAGTGCTTGAAGAATCGGATTTACAGAATCACTTGACCGCATAAGTTGCAGCACATGCCAGGTCCCCGAGTACTCGTCGTAGCGCGCCGCTACTGGCCATTTACGGACGATAGTTGCCAGCGTCTCATGCATCAATTTTCTGCTCTAGCACGGGCGGGTGCGAAGGTGACGATATTGACAGCGCGTTGGCATCCCAGTTGGCCACAAACGTCGCTGTGCCGCGAAATGCCGGTGCATCGGTTATTGCCAGCCCCAAACACCAATTGGAACGAGAGCCATTTCCAGAAGAACGTCGTTCATTGGATCAGCAAGTCGGCAAAGGACTTTGACTGCATCTACGTCGATCGAGCCGATGGTCTCTTATCGTTTCTGCAGAGCAAAAGTATAAAATGGAATATTCCCATCGTAGCTCGCTTCTCGCCTGATGACGTTGGATTTGGATTGTCGACTGGGCAAAAGTTGGCTCAGATCGCAATGGCCGATACCTGCAGACGTTGCACACGAATTGTCTGCCCAACTCCCAACGCACATCGAATCATTGTCTCGCAAGGCATAAGCGAATCTCAAATCACAAGAATTGGCGATATCGCTTGGGAGCCGGTCGCCCGCTCTAAAGAGCTGCGAACAACCGCCTCCGAGGCGATTTTTGAAACAAGCAGTGATTTCCTCATTCCAAGTCGGACGGATCTCCTTTTGCACTTCGGTCTTTCGGAGACGATTCCCCTTTACAAGGCGATTCAGTCGGTGTGCGATTTGCTAGATATTGGAATCTTGATGCGAATGTGGGTCGTTGGTTCCGGTGTCGAACCGAGCGACCTGTACGATCTTATCAAATCCAGAGGTTGGCATCGAGAGATACTGCTGTTCGATGGATTCGATGACTTGCAGGAATTGATTCAAGTCGCCGATTGTTGCATCGCCTCAAATCCAAAAGAAGCGATACAATACACGATGCCACTGTTGGCCAGCGCCGGAGTGCCGATGATCATCGCGGACAATCCCGACTGTCGAGCTTGGTTGCCTCATACCAATCATTTCCAACTCTACTCCTCGGAACAGGTACTGGCTCAAAAACTTCAAGACTTTGTGGCAAACCGAGAACGATGGACATCGCTGGCTAGCACTTTACGTCAGAGCTTGCTTCGAACTAAATCCAGGGATGAATGCGTTCAACAATGGCTGTCCCTACTTCGCAACTCTATCCTCGATTGTAAAGCATGAAACTGCGAGTTTGCTTGATCATCCCAACCCTGGACCAAGGAGGTGCCGAAAAGCAAATTTCGCTCTTAGCTAGAGGATTGGATCGCAATGAGTTTGAAGCGATCGTGATTGTTCTAAGTCGTACTGGACCACATGAAAGCGAACTTCTTGAAAGCGGAATCGCCGTGCACCATATCCACAAGCGAGCCAAGTTGGACCCGTTTGCATGGCTTCGATTGAGGAAATTGCTTAAACAGTTGAAGCCGGACATTGTTCATACATGGCTTTTTGCCGCTAATGCATACGGAAGAACCGCTGCCTTGTCAGCCAAGGTACCGGTGATTCTAGGCTCAGAACGATCCGTTGACCCATGGAAAAACGCATCGCAATTTTGGATCGATCGCATACTCGCAAAGCGAACACATGGCTTGACCGCCAATAGTCAGGGGACCATCGATTTCTACCAGGACCATGGCGTCGACTCCAAACTATTTCACTTGATTCCAAACGGTATTGAGCCGACTGAGCCAAGTTCATTGACACGTGCTCAGGCCTTTGCGAGGATGGGAGTCGACGTTGAGAAGAGAATCATTCTTTCCATTGGCAGGCTGTGGGCACAAAAGGGTTATAAAGATTTACTGTGGGCCGCAGAGTTACTTCGCGTGATGCGAGAGGATATTTGCTACGTGATTATGGGCGACGGTCCAGACCGAGAACGACTAGAACTGTTTCGTGACAACATTCGCGGTGCATCCCAAATTTTCTTTCTCGGTCATCGCGCCGACGCACGTGAACTATTGCCCCATTGCGAGATCCTATGGAATGGCAGCCTTTACGAAGGTCAGTCCAATGTGATTTTGGAGGCCATGCAATCCGGTGTCGCAGTCGTGGCCACGGATATTCCTGGAAATCGAGAGTTGATCGAGCATGATCGCACTGGCATGCTGTATCCACTCGGCAATGTTGACGATCTAACTCGATTTACCAACCAAATACTAAAAGACGAGTCACGGCGAAAAAGGTTAACGACCAACGCTCGGGACCACGTACACCAGCAGCATTCAGTCGATCAAATGATTGCTCGACATGCCAATTTTTATCGAACAAAGGGTTTCGATCTATGAAAAGTCTAAAGTGCTATGAACCCCGCATTGGAATGCGCAATCTGAGATTGCAGTTGCCAGATCATGCGACAGAGCTTCGTGTCTCAGGAGAAGCGACCGATCAGCCGGTTGCCGATTTGATCGCCAAGGCATTCGACGAACCGATTGAGTTCCCACCGTTGGCATTGGCACTCATTGATGACGATCACATCGCCATCGCAATCGAAGACGGTGTGCCCGAGGCCAATACGATCGCATGTGCGGTGGTCCGGTATTTGGTGCAACACGGAACGCGACAGGAGATGATCACGATCGTACTGGGTTCGGACAACCAAGACTGGCGAGATCGCCTTGCAGCGGAATTGCAGTCCCAGGAGCTGGGCAAAATCAAGGTGGTCAAACATGAGCCGACTCTACACGATTCACATGGATACATTGCGGCCAGCGAATCGGCGGACCCTATCTACATCCAACGCGACTTGGTCGAGGCAGAAGTCGTGTTGCCAATTTATTGCATCCGCACTCCGGATTCGCCGAGCGCCAGCGATAAATACGGGATGTCCCCTGCTTTCGCGGATGCCTCGACCCAACATCGGTGGAACTTGGCTTGGTTGGATGACAATGCACACCACCGTCATTTGCAGGAAAAACTGAGTCACGAAGTTGGATGGTTGATGGGCGTTCAATTCGCAATCGCGGTTGTACCCGCCTGCGATGGCTCTGTCGCTACGATCCTTGGCGGTAGTCCTGATTCCGTCTTTCGTCAAGCGTCTGAACTTATCCGTCCTCTTGGCGTTTCACAAACCGCGGAACACTCGCTTGCCCTCGCGTTTGTTGAGGGGGATTGGACGCAACAGTCGTGGATGAATGTTGCAAGGGCTGCAGCTCATGCAGACATGCAACTGGATTCTCTTGGCAGCATCGTCATCTGTACCGACCTTAAGCACTTATCGGCAGGAATTCTGCAGCTTGGTTCAGACGAGTCTGAGGAAAAACTGGAGAGGCAGCTATTGAATAGTGATCTAGAAGACGCATTTGCAGCGGCGGTACTCAGTTCCATCAAAAGCAAGCGCAGTATTTTCTTGATGTCGCAATTGAAATCCAGTCAAGTGGAGAGCCTCGGTTTGGCATTCGTTGAAAGCCCAACGGACATTGAGCGACTCTGCCGAGAATCGAATTCATTTTGTGTCATGCGATCGTCACAATTTTAAGTGTTTTACGAAACCGCACGGCAAATGGCAAAACCCTCGGAGATTCCTCCGAGGGTTTTAACTATTTTCGGTTCCTAAAACGTTTGACTTTTTATGGTCTTAGGCTGACACCGATCGCTTCTTCCTCTTCTTCAGGAATAATAATCCGCGGAGTTACGGTCATCATCAGCGTATTGGTTTCACGCCCGATCGCATTGTTCTTGAACAACCGATTCAGGTAAGGAATCTTGCTGAGGATTGGCGTACCGCGTTCGGTACGTCCTTCCCGAAGTCGTTTGATACCGCCGAGGAGTATCGTTCCGCCATCTGGAACGCTGACCGAGGTTTGCACGCTCGTTGTACCGAGGGTAGGTTGCTGAACCGTTGTACCCTCGATAATATCCGAGTTACTATTGGTCGAATTCTGATTGCCGTTAGGATTGAGGATACTCGTTCCCGTCGCCGTACTGCGTTTTCCCTGAAAAGTAAACTGACGGTCTGCGGACTCAATTCGAGTGAATTGCGGAACCAAAGTCAATCTAACGAATCGCTTGTCTTGGGAGACAACCGACTGCACA
The DNA here is from genome assembly GCA_043757575.1 of Pirellula sp. Lineage (GTDB taxonomy): Bacteria > Planctomycetota > Planctomycetia > Pirellulales > Pirellulaceae > JBKCUI01. The sequence continues at coordinate 5,883 of JAYVPE010000404.1, read as the reverse complement.
TTCATCTGAGTTCCTTCGTTCAGAACCACAATGACAGGACGTTGCGCCACAGCGAAGTCACCTACTACAGGATCGAACGACACAACAAATGGACGTTGTGCTGTATCGTTGATACTTGCAGTCTGCCCATCGAACATCGTTACTTTCGGTGCATTTAGCACGTTGGTACGACTATTCCCTTGAACGGCCTGGAGGAAGAAGAATAACTCCAAGTCGCTTAGGATTGCTAAGCCAACTTGAGTACCAGCGTCACCCGCATCAGGACTTCCGAAAGCCGGTGTAACACCAAAGTTATTCCGAACTTGAAAGTCCAAATCGGAAGTAAATGATGGACCGAGAGGCCCTACGCCGCTTGATAGTCCAACCGCAACTTTGGGACTGCCTTGTGTTCTAGGTGGCGGCGTTACTTTGTTCAGCTTGTCACGGATATTGAAGTCGAAGTCGAGACCAATGCGTTCGAAGAAAGTATCCGAAAGCTGAATGAACCGAACTTCGATTGTGACCTGCAGATTCTGTAAAGCACGCAAGGATTTAAGCAAATTTGCAATCGCTTCGTGAGTTTCTTGAGGTGCTGTAACCACCAGACTTAAGTTCTGCCGAAACTCGCGCATCGAAGAGGTTCCGCCCGCAGTTTGCCATTGATCCGGCGAGATAGTACTCTCGATCAGCCCTATCAACTCCTGATAATTGGCTATCGAAGCACCACCAAGCCCTGCTTGGGAATACGGTAAATTTCCCGGCAGCGAGCCAGCTAAAGCTCCCGGTGACATGCCGTTCAGCCCACCCATCGCATTCATCTGAGTGAGAATTGATGAGCTCGGATCGACGCTTGCGATACGACTCGCAGCGACGCCCGCTAAGTTAGGTTCTGCTACACTCGCAGAAGCCATGTGGGTTTGAGCTTGATATGCCGATTGAAGAGCACCGGCCATGCCTGTATTGTAATCCGACACAAAGTTTGGGATTGGGATCACCAAGTCCTTCACATTGTAGACTTGTTGTCGCAACTCTCGCTTGCTGAATCGACTGCTTTCGATCGTGAGGACTTCGTCCTTGACCGTGTAGGTGAGATTCAGATTTGACAGCATCAGGTTGAGAGCACTTTTGAGCAGAATGGAGTTTCCCTTCAGATCCAGTGTGACCGGCTGATCGATGGTTATCCCTTCTTCTGCGATCGAGCGAACATCGACAACAATTGGAATACCTGTCATCTCAGAAATCGTGTTCATCGCGTCGGCGAGCGGTCTACGATCGAAGCTAGCGGAGAACGGTTGTCCAAGAGTTTCCCGGATCTTTCTTTCGGCGGGCAACATGAGAATGTCATCCTTTTTTGCCGTGCGCCGTCGAGTCAATTCAATCCAGTCGCGAGCATTTGGCATCGTCAGCGAGTTTTCGCCATCGTACGGTGTGGAAGCCGCTTCGATACTGTTAAAGTGATCGATGAATTTTTCTTCTTTAAGCTCACGGATCGCCATTTGTTCTTCAACGCGGCGTTGGATTTTCGCTTTGTTGTAGAGCGTTGCGGCAATTTCGCTATTCGGCTTGAGATCTCGGACTTTTTTGGACACTTCTTCGGCTTCGGCGTAGCGCCCTGTTTGGATCAAATCATTGTACTGATCCACCAACGTTTGCACTTGGGCATCCGTTTTGGACAGAGTCGTTGCATCCAACTGAATCCGATCTTCGATTTGCTTATTCCGTTGGTCTAATTCAATCATGGACTTATTTTGTGCCGCCCATTCCTCCATATGACTGGTGACGCGATCGACCATGGCAAGAAGATTTTTGCGTTGAGCGCCGTCGATTTCAGCTTGGGAGACGCGTTGCCGCAAGATCTTTAGCTTATCGAGTGCTTCCATTGGCTTGTTCGCTGCGGCCATTTTTTCCGCGTCTGCGATCTCACCAGCAACTTCCGCAAACCACCTTTGACGTTTGACTTGATTGTCGCGCCCTTCGGTACTGAGAGCGTCGATGCTTTCAGGTGCACCACCGCTGATTTGAAGTTGCGTTAGTTTGTCTTTCAATTGAGCCCGCAATCCGGGATCGAGGCCTGCCTGCTTTTGCCAAGCGGACTTGAAGAAACCTAAGGCCGCTTCCTTCTTTCCAGCAGAGAGAGCTGTGATGCCTTGCTGATAGAGTTCTTCACCCGTGGTATCAGCATCGTACTGCGATAGAACACCACTTGCTGGTGCAACTCGAGTCAAATCGTTTTGTGGCTGGTAGATGCCTGACTGGACAAGATTCGCATTACCAAATGGAGAGGTCTGCCCAGTGGCATTCTGATCGATCCCCATAGGCAGTGTCGCGGCCGCAGTGGTTACTGCAGTAGGTGCACCACCACGTAGTCTTTCTGCTCGATCGACTTGCATGGCAACATCCCAAGGACGAAGTTGACCTGGGGCAAATTCGCTGTCTTGAACTCGAAGCGAGTTTGCCTTTTGAATCAACTGCCTTGCACTCACTGTGTCGCCTCGATCCAATGCCATCTTGGCTTGAGCAGCTAGCCCAACAGCTTGATCGCGAAGCGGATTTTCAGGACTCAACGGCTGATTAGCAACTTGAGATATTGCAGGTGGCAATGCAAACGTTTGACCATTAGCGACTGGCAACGTCGATGGAATATTGTTGTTTCGCAATGCGTTTGCCGCCCGACTTGTTAAGCCTGGAGCTGTTTGTGCGACGCGCATGGCTTGATCGAGAGCTTGCTGGCTCAAGCCGCGTTCAACAAATTGTTGTCGCGTTTGCTGGAGCTCAGATGCTAACTCAGGGGACTGTTGTGCTGCCAATGTCGCTTGCGCAAACGCTTGAGCAGCAGCTTCATTTTTTCCTTCGCTCAACGCCGCACGCGCTTTGACCAATAAAGATCTGGCACTTGCATTCGCATCCGCCGCCGCTGTCGGACCACGCGTTGGTGCAGTCCCATAAGACTGAGCCGGTGGCAACAAAGGTGGAAGAGCAGGGTTCGTTGGGCTTTGAGCTACCGCATTCAATGCAGAGCATGCGATCGTTGCGGCGAAACCAGCCGACGCGGTCATGCCATAAGGCACCGAGACGGGCGCGGATACCGCTGACATTGCTGTCAAAAAACGTAGTGTTCGTAGGGGGTTGAAATTTTTCAACGCGATACTCCTTATCGCTCAGAGTCCAAAAAAAACGCTCATCTGCCATCAATTATCTACGCATGTTCAGTCCTGGAAGCGGCATCCTTGCTACTCCCAATTCATGGCCATGCGTCGATGAATTTTCATTCGTGTCTACCGGAATAGGTTGTGTTTCGACCGAAGGTCAACCCCAGTTCTCTTCTTGTGGAAAAGTTTTCCGGAAAAGTAAGTTGGGCAATTTCAATCGACTTGTGCAGTGTTTCCAGCTAACCCGATTTATCGTCGGATGGTCCCGCCGCCTATTGTTTGAAAAGGGGCCTGAAGACCAACAGTTAGAGGAACTGCATTTGGATCCGAGTAGACGGATTGTTTAGTAGCCGGAACAAATGAATCGCTGCCTTCGCTTTTGCTAGATTGCGGAGACATCTGTTGCTGACGGCGGAATTGATCCAAATAGTAGCTGCCGGAGCTTGTGGCCATTGTTTGATTAAGAGCATCGAACGTAGGTGAACTCGCCGCCACGAACTGGATTGGAATGGAGACTGAATTCCCAATGCTTTGGTTGGCCGAAGCGGTTCTCACTCCAGTATCGGTGCTCGCACCAACTTCTGAGTTTTGTGTTTTGGCAGCGAGAGCAAGGGTCGATACACCTAGCGAGTCGGCTGTGTAATTGTCCACAACTCCGCCGCCATCGCTGACCCAACGGTTCCAAGCCGATTGCAATTTGCCGAGTTGCGGATACTGGTAAAATTCATCTGTCGCTACGACCCAATTATCGCTTTTCATCCCGCGTTCTAGAAATTGAATAAAGCGCCGCGGACCACCTTGAGAAATCAAAAAGCAGGATAGACTGTACCCTTGGGCATACAACGGCATCATGTCATGCGGGTAGTCCTTGAGAGTGAAAAGTGTAGCGAATGGAATGCCTCGTCCCTCGCCTAAGAAGCGAACCAACATGACGTCATGCTTGCTTCGTTCGCTCAGATGCTCAACGGTCGTGCAGGCACCTTCGTCTGCCCATCGTGGGACAGGTTTGCCTAATGCTGAGAAGTGGCTGGCCATGACGGTATGTGTGATTTCGTGTGGCAAAACACTGTCAATAATTCTTTCAGGTGTACCCGATACAGACATTTGAAAGTTCGCAACGCCACCTCCTACCAACGTATATTTGGTTTCACCACTTGCCGGGGTTGATGGACCGTCGTGGACAACAACAGGACATGGTTCAGGCCAGTTCGGCAACTCGGTTCCGAGCCAATGAATCGCCAGTTGCTTTCGATTTGCCTCTGCCGAGCGAGCAACTTCGTTAGCGAGTTGGGCACTCCGTGCATAAACGCGAAAATTAGGGGAAAGGGCCATCGACCTGGGGCCGACAAACACCTGTGCGGTGCCTGTGGAACACCACGCTGATAACGCGAGTACCATCAGCAACATGCTTCGTGCATCCATGCGATTTAAGCTCCAAAATGGTCTGTTCACAAACCTCAATTGAGAGGTTTGATCTGGAGGATCGCACAGCATCGTGCTTTGCAATCCATCTACGCTTTTCATCGGGAGTCTAGGAGACCAGTCAAATCGGTCTCTAGATCAATCTTGAATGAAAGTTGGGGAAATTCGATAAATCATTTCAGTCTGCTAGCTAAGGAGTCCGACCTAAATAGTCTCATGACGATGCATCGAAATCTACAAATGGGACGGCTCCGCGATGGACGCTTCGTTGCGATCTTAGCTGTCTCGGTGGTCGTTGCTTTCCTCGCCTATATCGCTCGTTTGAGCGATATCACACACGATGCCTTCCATGAAATGGCGCTGGTACGCGTCTTCGCAGAGAGCGGCACGTTTCCCCTGGGTGATGTATTTGCGTTTACGCCAACCGTCAATCCGGCCGTGCATCATGAATGGGGTACCGGGTTGGTGCTGTATTGGTGTGCCGGCATTAGTCCGCTCGGAATGGATGGAATGGCCGTCTTGCGGATCGTGCTGGTCTTTGCCATCGCGACAGCTCTTTATCGCGGAGCTCGGAACGGTGGTGCACATCCATTGTTGATTTGTGTTTGCGCACCAATACTGTTTCCGCTTCTATGGGTCGGCTTTGCTACGATCCGAGCTCAGATTTTTACTCTGTTGTTTATTTTATTGCAAATCCTATTGCAGCAGTCGGATTGGCAAGGTCGCAAGTCCTGGGTGGTCGTGTGGGCGGTATTGTATGTTGTTTGGCTGAACATGCATGCTGGCTTTGTGGTTGGCGTTGCTCTCATGTTCCTGCATGTAGTTGAACGATGGCTCACGGAACTTGGGGACGAATGGTCCATCGAGAGCGTCCGAAAAGCGTACTTCAAGTTATGGCATCACTTCCTGCTACCGCCGATCCTCGCTGTCGGATTGCAGATTAATCCCTGGGGTTTGCTTTACGGACCCTATCTATTGCGAGCGATCGCCATGGAAAGACCGACTATTCTCGAATGGCAGCCGTTGTGGATGACTCACGACAGCACCACTGCCCTAGCCGCATTTGCCCTTTCCATCCTTGCTCTTGGATACGTCGCCAAGAATCGCCGTTGGTCGCGTCTTCGAGGTTGGCTATTCTGCTGCATCGCTGCTTACATGGCTTTAAAGCATTTGCGGCATGGTTCGATCTATGCAATTGTGTGGATGGCCTATATGCCGGGCTGGTTAACTCCGACTGCATTCGGCAGAATGGTCATCTCTTCACTAACAAACTGCCGAACGATCGCTATTCGCGGTGCCGTGCTGACAGCAATTGCGTGCATCGCGTTCATTC
>JAYVPE010000403.1:0-17421 GCA_043757575.1 Pirellula sp. | reverse complement strand
CTGGAATCGCTAGAACCACGCCATCTCATGGCCGCAGTCCCGATCGCGAATAATGATGCTGCGTTTTATACGGGCATCAGTACCGATCTAGTTGTCTCTACGTCCTCTAATCCTGCACACTTGCTGGCCAACGATCTCGATATCGACGGCGGAGCGATTGCCTCAAGCGTCGTTGCAAACCCAACTTCGGGGACGCTAATTGCCTTCGGAACCAATGGTACTTTCACCTATCGACCGAATACGGGCTTCGTTGGAATCGATCGCTTTACCTACAAAGTGAACGATGGTTCGCTGGATAGCAACGTCGCTACAGTCTCTATCGCCGTAGGCACCAAGTTGCTTGCCGCACAAAACCTTCCCAGCTATACCAGCATTCAATCCCAATTTACCACCGGAAACCTTGCTCTCGCCGAACCACTGACACCTGACCAAACGCTCGTTTATCGCATCGATTCTCTGTCAAAACCAATTGTCACTGTCGAAACGCAACTTGCCCCAGGCGTGTCCGTTCCCAGCTCTATCACGGCTCAATTGACGTTCAATGGAACCGCTGGAACGAACTACAGTTACAATACGTCCGGCATGGTCGCCGGCCAATCTCTTCGCTTTGTTCTGCAGGCCGATGGCTCATCGCTCTCGACCGGAATGTACAACTACACGCTAACTGTTGCGACAACCATTGGTGGTTCAACAACCAACTAAACCTTCACTGGCAAACAAGCCATCGTCAATCGCTCCGCCAGCGAATTTGGATCCGGTTGGTGGCTCAATGGTCTAGATCGATTAGTCGACAGCAGCGCTGGTGCACTATTGGTGCAAGGCAATGGTGACACGCTCTGGTTTGCAAAATCTGGTGCTAACTATCTGCATGCCGACGGCGACACAACCTACAGTACGCTCGTAAAGACTGGCGGCAACACCTTCACCCTCACAAGCAAAACCGGCATCATTTCCAATTTCTCAACGACTGGATTGCTGACAAGTGTCGTTGACACCAATTCGAATACGACCAGTTTCGCCTATGCGGATCGCAACAGCGATGGTATCGCCAATGAGTTGATTTCTATTAACGACCCATTCAGCCGAGTCACGAATTTCAACTACACATCTGGCAAGGTCAGCAGCATCGCGCACTACTCAGGCCGCACCACGACTCTTACGATCAGCAGTGGCAACCTAACCAGCTACACTCTAACCGAACCCGATGGCGCCGGTTCGTTAGCTGCACCGGTGTTTGCATTCGGCTATACGCAAAACGAAAAGGGGTCAGGTCTCTTTTGCGACAAATAGACCTGACCCCTTTTTTGCGTCCTCCAACGCGCCGGTAAGTGATAAGGAGCTTGAGTCATTGCGCATCTGTGTGAATCGAGGACGACCCTATGGGGGGACGAGCAGTGGACGGAAAAGGTAGCGGATCAACAGGGAGTATGGCACACTCTACGGCCCATTGGTCGCCCAAGAAAAAAAGAAAAACCATCCAAATGATTGCAATCATTCCAAATATTACCCCCGTCCCCTTTTGTTTTTGCCCCTTTTGTTTTTGCCACGAGGAATTGGCATTGAAAGTACTTTAGGATTGGGAAACACGGTTTCGCAGAATAACCTCATTCAAAATAACACAATCGGTCTCAACAAGAACGGAGACGCAAGTCTTGGTTCGATCTATCGAGGCGTCGAGATTGTAAATGCATCCAACAATCAGATTGGCACTGCCAACAACGGCAATTGGATCGTAGGTAACAATGTAGGAGTTCAAGTCGGAGGAACGTCTAGCTCTAACTCCATTCAAGCAAACACGATCGGACTCAATACCACACTCACTACTGCCATTCCCAATTTTCGCGGAATCGTGCTTACGGACAGTGCGACCAACACGCTCGTCGGCGGGTTCGCACCGGATCAGCGCAATATCATCAGTGGTAACTTCACAGGCGTCTATCTCAATCTCAATGCGACCCAAACTCAAATCAACGGCAACTGGATTGGTACGGATGGAAATCAATCCGCAACGAGCGGTTTCCCAAATACTTTTAACGGAGTCTGGGTCAACGGCGGGACTCGGTCTATTCTCAACGGCAACACGATTGTCCGTAGCGGGAAGGCTGGTGCATCGACCAACAACAGCGGTGTCTATGTTGACAATGGCGATGTTACGCTCACCAAGAATGCAATCTATCGCAATCTGGGGCCTTCGATCGCTGTTGCGAACTCTACTGCCTCCATCGCTCTTTCACAAGCCCGCGTCGATGGTTACGCTTTAGGTATGATTGCAGGTGCGACTCCGAATACTACATACACCGTCGAATTCTTTGCCGCAGTCCAACAAGGCCAAGCCGAACAGTACATCGGGACCAGCGCTGTTGTCACCGACGAAAATGGCTCCGCTGATTTTGAGATCTCCGGACTAGGCGACTTGCCTCCAGGTCGATTCTTGACCGCGACTATCACCGGTGCCAATGCTGAGGGTGGCGACCTACTACAAACCTCTCCGCTGGCCGCAGGAGTATTGCCAACTGCTGCTCTCATACGAGGCTTGCCCTCGCGGTCACCTGAGGGGACGCCGATCAGCCTCAAGGCGTTTGCAGTGACCAGTACGATTAATGGCTACGCCGTCACCGGTTATCAGTGGAATGTTACCAAGGGAGGTATTCGGTATGCCACAGGCTCCGAAGCCGGGATCCAATTCGCGCCCGATGACGAGGGAACCTATATCGTCACGCTGCAATTGACGTTGACCAATGCGGCGGGTGACCAGCAAACAAGTCTCCTTGGTCCGCACTCGATCGCGGTATTCAATGTGGCCCCGACTCCGCAATTTGACTACTCGCCAACAAGTCCGCGACTTGGCCAGTTGGTAACACTCAAAAGCAACACCAGCGATCCAGGCCAGCTCGATGTGTTAAGCTACGCTTGGGAAGTTCGATACGGTTCGTCGGCTGGACCTGTTGTTCCTCTGACCAACCCGTCGGCTGCAACCGCTTCGTTTACTCCCGTTGCAGGCGGATTGTACTTTGCCAAACTTACCGTCGACGATAATGACGGAGGTGCGACCGGCTTTCGTACGCTGACGCGTCAAATCGAGGTGTCGGGTTTGCCATCCGCTGTAACCATTCTGAGCCCGAGCACCGGCAGCGAAGGCCAAACAGTGCGTGCTCGTGTGCCCGAATCGGAACTGATTCGCGCCGAGCAGTTCGGGTTCAATTGGTCGGTTACAAAAACACCCGTAACAGGTCCTGTTATTACTAATTATCCGTTTACGGAGCCATCGCGCGGCGTTGTTGAGTTCGTTCCTGACGACGATGGTCTGTATCGCATCGACTTGATCTTGCAAGACCTTAACGACTTGACCGCAACACCCTTGACCGCGCCAGCCGTTAATGTCGCCATCACCAATGCTAGCCCCATCGTGGCGGTCACTTCCCCCAGCAACACTGCTACGATCAATTCACCCATCAATGTAGTTGCCAAGATCACCGATCCGGGTAAAGCGGATCTTCCTATCCTCGACCTAGTTTGGAGCATTGAACGCAATGGTTCACCGCTACCAGGTGCAGGCACCGTTGGAATTCCTAACACCAACTTCAGCTACACTCCAACGCGAGGCGGAGTTTATACGATCAAGGCCGTAGCTACCGATGACGATTACTCTGCGACGACCGGCATCGGTCGCGGAAGTGGACAACAAGTGTTTTATGTAAGCGATGTCGGCATCCCGCTTGCAGTCAATAGCCCGACCGGACCCTTCACCGAAGCCACACCGTATTCGTTTTCATCGACGCTCGGGTCGTTGCCAGCCGGGGTGACCGTATCGAGCTACAAATGGACCGCGGAGAGCGTCAATGGCCGTATTGTGCAAAGCGATTCGGCAAGCGTTTCGACAATTCCGAACTTCGTCTTTACACCCCCTCAGGGAGGTTTCTATCGGGTCTCATTGAGCTTGGTACTGAGCAATGGACAAGTTGCCCACGCGGGTTCTGCACCATTCAATGTGATCGGTCTCGCACCCGTTATCGATTCGATCGTGATCGTCTCGCCCCCCACGACCGTTACGATTGCCGAAGGAATGGAAGTTACCGTTCGTGCGGCTGCGACAGATTTAGGGGAACCGATTGGACTGAGTTATCGTTGGCAGATCAAGCGAGGTACTGGAGCGTTTGTCGATGTGGAGGGAGTGTCTAGTCGGCCCACCGATATGAAGTTCACACCGACCGACGACGACACCTACACCGTTCGAGTCATTGTGACCGATTCGCAAGGGAACGCGGTTCATTTGGATCGGGCGATTGTCGTTGCGAACGCGCCACCAACGGTTCGTTTAGAAGTGGCGAGTGTCATAGGAAACAACGTCACATTCAATGCTTTAGGGAGCGATCCAGGACTTGATGATCGGCCCGGTTTGGCGTACGCCTGGAGCGTCAACGGTGGAGCGTTTGTGACCGGGACGAGCCTGTCACCGTCGATCGATGTCAACACAGCGGTCAGGCTGTCGGTTCGCGTGACCGATGATACAACCATTACCGTCGTCAACTCGTATATCCTTGCAGATGCAGCTGGAACGAATGTCAAGGCGATTGATGGCGCAGTCGAAACATTGGCTGGACCAGCAGCCGATCAGATTGTCTACCTTGGGCTGGGTGGCAACGACGTGATCACGGTGGCTGCCGGGCTGACTAAAAAAGTCGTCGTGTTTGGCGGTGATGGCAACGACACTATCAACGCAGCGCTTGCGACGTCGCCTGTGTTTCTCGATGGTGGCGTCGGCGATGATATGCTCACTGGCGGCAGTGGAGATGATGTGTTGGTGGCTGGTCCGGGAACCAATATTCTCGTTGGGGGCAACGGCAACAACCGTTTCGTTGGGGGTGGTAACGACACCATGACCGGTGGAATAAACAGCGACTACTACGAAGTGCACTTCAGCACCGTGGTGCTCAATGATGTCGGTGGCGGCGATGATACGGTCGATTTAACCGCCGCTCCAACGGGTGTCACGCTCGATTTCAGTTTAACGACCGGCAACGTTGCTCAAAGCGTGTTTGCCGGCAGCACATTGACCCTCAATGGAACCTTTCAGTCTTTAGTGGGAAGCCCGTTTGGCGACACCTTGAGCGCGAGTATGCCAGGGGTAACGATTAACGGTGGGGCAGGCAACGACACGTTGAGTGCAACCGGAATCGACAGTTCGCTCGATGGTGGTGCAGACAACGATTTGTTGGTCCTATCGAATGCAGCCGGTGTCTTTGTCGGTGGCGATGGAAACGATACGTTTACAGGGACGCTCGTGGACACACAAACCACCGTCCTCGATGGCGGAGCTGGCAATGACACATGGAATCTCTCCGGTCCAAGCACAGGAGTCAAGGTGACGGTCGCAATCACCGGCGGGTCCGGCGTCAGCACAGTAAACGCAACGTACATCAAGGGAAAGATCTCGACAGAGGGTGGCAACGCAACCGGCCTACTCAGTGAATTCGGATCAGCCATTTCCCCCTCGTCCTTGATCGCAACCGTTTCAAACTCCAATGACATCTCGATCTTTGGCGGTACCGTTCGCGGAAGCTCGATCTCTGTGTCCAACAGCAATGACGTCAGCATCTTTGGCGGAGGTGGGGACACGGTTTTGCTCACCGGCGTATTGAGAGGGACCATTCAAGGTGGACTGTTCGGCGGTGTCGCTGCCCCCAATCCTCTCATCGCCAACGTAACGAATTCCAATGACATTGATATCTTTGGCAGCTCGACGCAGCAGTCGTTACTAACAAGCACGGTTACCAATTCCAATGACATTTCCATTTTCGGCGGTGTCAAAAGCCAAATCACGGTGATCAGTAGCAACGATATAGGCATCTTCGGAGTCAGCGAGGGTAGCATCGTTGTGGGAGCTCCGACGGGGTCCCTATCTAATCGAGTTCAGTTGCATATCTCGGACTTTGGATCGGCTGCCGCTTCACCCGTTCTGAGCATCTCGGTGACCAACTCGAACGACATCGGAATTTTTGGATCGGCCGCTGCCAACTCGGCACCTTTGTTGGCAACGGTTACCAATTCGAACGACATTTCGATCTTTGGGAGCGCCTCACAAAGCGTCAATATCTCCGTCACCGGCAGCCAGGATATTGGAATCTTTGGAGTGGTAGATGGGACATTGAGACTAGGCCCGTCCGACGTAACTACAGTTGGTCAGGGCGTTTCCCGAGCCAGAATCGAAACGGCAGGCTTTGGATCGGTCAGTCTCAGCACTTCGCTTAACATATCCGTTATCAACTCCAACGACATTGGAATCTTTGGTTCGAGTCTTGCGACCAGTCCCATGAATGCGACCGTCACCAACTCGAACGACATCAATATCTTTGGGAGCGTCGTCCAGGGCGGCATCCTTCAAGCGACTAACAGCAACGACATTGGTATCTTTGCCCAAGCCAGCGCTGAAGTATTATTGCAAAGCATCACTCGCGGAAACATTTTTGCTGAAACGTTTGGAACCGGGCAAGTACCGAGTCGACTCTCAATCAGCGTTGCAACCAATAGCAACGATATCGGGATCTTCGGCGGCACCACTCGTAACTCCGTTATCTCAGTGACCGGCAGCAATGACATTTCGATATTTGGTGGAACCGCTGTCAATACGATCGAAGGGGTTACCTATGTTGGTGATACCGTTTCGTTCGATTCGGTAACCTCCGGTACGATCGCAGGCGGCGTCTTTGGCGTCGCGCCACCCGCACTAGGCTCATCGACCATCTTGCAAGCAAATGTATTAGACAGCAGTAAGATCACGATCTTTGGAAGTGCCTTGGGGACAGCCAACGTCAGTGTGGTTAATTCGCAAGACATATCGATCTTTGGAGGATTCGGGGACGTCGTTGAATTGATGTCTTCGACGCGAGTTCGTGTCGAAGGGGGTGTCTTTGGAAGTTCGACTGCCAATCAATCAGGGCTAACAGCTAGCGTGGCAGGCAATAGCAACGACATAGGAATCTTCGGAACAAACGTGAACGATACGGTCCGTGTCCACGCAGGAACTCTGGTCGGTGTCGATACGCGGGCCGGTAGCGACACGCTCGAGATTTCAAACGTCAATACCTTCGTCGGCCTTACCGATGCAGGGGATGACTACGTTACCGTTAACTCGGGCACCGACATCTTGCTGTATCTCGCAGCAGGCACCGATCGGGCTCAGATCAATGGAGGCTCGAACATTCGTGCCATCGGCGCTGAAGGGGACGATACATTCTATATTGCTGGCGGAAGCGAACTCGACATCGACGGTGGCGATGGCGCGGACACGTCCATCATTATCGGCGGCAGCTCGCTCAGTATTCGCAGCGATGCTGGCAATGATGTTCAGAAGATCTTCGGAGATGCGAATGGGTATTTTAATGGTGGGGCCGGAGATGAAACGACCCAATTCTATGGCGGCAGCGGAAAAGCTTCTTTGCCGGGCCAAATCGATGTGGTCATCGATGGCCAAGCAGGTAACGACACGCTCGAAGTTCGACCCATGCTCAACGAACAAACGCGGCTCAGCATCGGTAGGCCCAACCCATTCGCTGGGATCCCGGCTTGGATCGTTTTGCCAACCGCACTCACAACACCTGCTTTTAATCGCAATCCATCGTCCGCAGCGTTGATAGGTGGAGATGGCGACGACACTTTGATCCTCGAGGGAAATCAACGGCTTTATGCTCTTGGCGGCGAGGGGAACGATACTATCCGCTTGATCGCGGGGAGCAATAGCTTTGCCGTCGGCGGAGGCGGCGACGATACGATTGAAATTAATTCCGAGGGAATCGACAATCAAGTATTCGGTGACGAAGGGGATGATAACGTCGTGGTCACCAATGGGAATCGGCTGGCCGTGTTCACCGAGCAAGGAGACGATACGGTAGTCTTTAATGGGGGCTCACGTAGCTACGCACGAACGGGTGTCGGACAGGATACGATCACGGTTAATGGCGGCAGCGATCTGATTGTCTCGGCCGAAGAGGGTTTCGATACCATCAACATCAATGACGGAACCAATATACTGGCCGGTGGCGGTTCCGACGGTGATGCAATTACGGTTTTTGGAGGAACCAATCCGATTGCTTTGGGTGAGTCAGGCAATGACCATTTGAAATATGTTGCAGGTACTATGGCTATCTTGTCGGGCGGCGATGGTGACGATCTTATCGAAGCATCCGGTCGAAACGCTGATCTGTATGGAGACGATGGCGACGATCAGTACAAGATTCTGCCTACTGCCGCAACTGCGCCCTTTCAATTGCGATTGCGAGAACTGCAGTTCATCGATCCGAATAACTTCGAGTCCGAGGCGAGAGGTTCCGATTCGATCGACCTCTCCGCATTTGCAATCGGAGCATCGTTGGATTTGCGCACGACTGAGATGGTGCAAGGTGTCATTGCGGGACAAATCGAACTGTTCCTCACAGGTTCGTTCGAAGATATCGTTGGTACGGATGGAAACGATACGCTCACTGGTACGCGGAAAAACAATCGACTCGAAGGCCGTGGCGGCGACGATACGCTTATTGGCCTAGCGGGCGAAGACACGCTGGTTGGTGGCACAGGAAACGATCTGCTCGATGGCGGAACAGGAGACGATGCATACGTGTTTGCTACGTCGTTAGGCGAATCTTTGGGCAACGATACTATTTACGAAAACACGAGCAGCGGTATCGATCTAGTGGAATTCTCCGGATTGCCGGTCGGGTTAGGGACATATGATATGAATGCCCCCAACTCGATTTTGGCAGGTGGGCTCTTGAATCTGACGGTTCGCAAGAGCGTTTTGGACGCTTCGACTGGCGATATCGAAGAAGTCATGGGAACTGCATTCGCAGACATGGTCATCGGAAGCGAATTGGACAATCGATTTGAACTGCTAGCCGGCAACGACATGGTCGACGGAAGGGGCGGCAGCGACATCTATCAGTTCCGAGGAACCGGACTCGGATCCGATACGATCACGGATGCTAGCACCGGGTCGGGTCGCGACACATTGGACTTCACCGGCCTCGACGCTCCATTGATTGTTGATTTGTCGGTAACCGCGGCGCAACCGCAATTGGGTGCCGTAACGATCACGCTTACCTCGCCTGATTCCATTGAAAACGTAGTTGGTACCAGCTTTGCGGATGTATTGATTGGCAACGCGCTCGACAATACAATCTATGGAGCGGCGGGCAGCGACACGATGGATGGCCGAGATGGTAACGATCGCCTTTTTGCGAATCTAACGAGCGTGGTCTTGCTCGATTTCGATTCAGCATACGACGCGACTCGAGGCGATTTCAACTATACCCCTGCCGATCGCAATACCATCTTAGCCAGCATGCAAGTCGACTATGCTGCCTTTGATTGGCGATTCACGCAAAGCGAAGCGGAGGCCAAGAGTTGGACGGCGGATTCAGGACGGTCTTTCGTTCGACTGATGTTTTGCCAAGGACGTGGAGGCGGAGTCAGTGGCGACGCGGGCGAAGTGGACTTCCGAAACGTCAATCGACGCATTGTCAGTGAAGTCAACATCAACTCGCTCAAGTCCGCGATCGCGGAGATAGTTGGTACAAACGATACTAGTGCGGTGGCTTTCCGGGCTGCCGCTGTCGCATTGACTTCTACAATCGCCTCGCACGAATTAGCCCATACCGCAGGCGTCCGACACGCGGATGCGTTCGGTCCGATCGGAACGGGCGTTTCACCTAATGTGGACACCAATCGCATCTATCCAGAATTGACCGGGCCGCGACTGGCAACGGAGACCAACCTGCACTTGATCGCGAGCCCTGCGTCGGTCGGCTCGACCATTAGCGATGCGGCACGCGATCTCTTCTTTGGCGAACGCGAATCGATCCGATTGGCATTCAATGAGATCGGACGAAGCATCCTGGAGGCCCATTCCGGCTTGAACGGTCACAACACGATCGCATCCGCGAACGATTTGGGTGAACTGGCACAACTCTATGTTCCAAACAACGCGCCGGCTGGATTGACTAACTCAGGCAAGCTATTCGACGTATCCGCCATGGCGGTGGTAGGCGAGCTGAAGCATGACGTGGCATTGAACAGCACCGAGAAGGACTATTACAAGTTTACAGGTCGTGCAGGCGAGTACGTGAATAGCGAGCTGCTGGTAAACAGTCTATTGCCTCGCCGTGGCGACAGTTTCGATGGAGATTTGAGAATCTACGATGCAAGCGGTGTCTTGATCGCTGAGAACGACGACGACTTCGAAGGGACCAAAGACGCGTCATTGTTCGACGTTCTATTGCCCGCCGACGGAGATTACTATGTCTCAGTGCAGCTTTCACCTCAGCCCGCGATTGATGCGAAGGGTGGACGGTATGAACTGTTCCTGTCGCGATTCCGAGCGGTTCCGAACAACACCTTGCTCCGGAGTTCGGTTGGCGATACACTATTGGGCGGTGTCGGAGCGAATGTGCTCACTGGCAGTGCAGCTGACGACCTTTTCAGAGCGGTTGCAGCAGACCCAACGCAGGTAGACTATCTCTTCGGAGGACCTGGATTCGATTCGCTGGAAACGCAAGGTTTTGATTATGCCTACGTAGCCGATTCGATTGAGCGGTTACCCGTCATCCCAGCGGTTGCTGCGACACTTAATAGCGGTAGCGGCGCCTTAACCATTACGGACACAAACGGGACCAAGAACAATACATTTACCGTGAAACGCGTCAACATTAGCGGAACGGACTTTCTTGAATTCACCGACGCAAACGAACAGTTCGCCGGTGTGCCCACGACCTCCCCTGTCAGCACGCTTTCCAATGGAAACCGAACCTTGCAGGTACTCATGGCGGCGATCACCACCCTGACGGTCAACGGCACCGGGGGCACGGACCGACTCACTCTTGATTACTCAGGTGGGCCTCTGCCAATGGTAAACTACGACGGGGGCAATCCGACGACGGCACCGGGCGACCGCCTACGCATCATGGGTACCGGCGGCAGCGCTGTCAACCACGCCCCGCACGCGAGCATCACTGGTTCAGGGATCATAACAATCGCCGGTAGTCCAGCCGTTACTTATGCCGGTCTAGAAGCGGTAGATTTCCAAGGTGGCGGCGGAGGAGGCACATTTGCAATGACCTTCCCTAACGCCAACGATGTCATTGCCCTCGCCAATGGGGTCGATGGGTTCGAGGGCAATGCGATCGAAATAAGTGGCATGAGTGGAGGCATTGCTTTTGAGTCCGCGTTGGTTTCAGGCTACACGAACGTCGTTATTGATACCGCCACTGTAGATGGAAACGACACAATCAACGTCACCTCGTCGAATAATGCACACAGCAATACCAATCTGACGATCCGTTCAGGCTCTGGTAACGATGTCGTTAATTTGGCAGCGGGCATTACTGTAGCTGGGGCATTTAGCGTGAACACGGGTGCACTGAATCTAGGCAGTTCCGCTATCCAGGCCGGGACCGACATCATTCTTTCGGCCCGCGATACGATTTCTCTGACCGCTCCACTTAGTACCGGAGCAACTGGTTTGGTCAGTGTGACATCGACCAACGGGGCAATTATCGACGGCAACGATGGCATTCCTGGCACCCTTAACATCACAGCCCAAAGGCTCGCTTTGAGTGCCAGCACGGGTATAGGGGCCGCGGGCCAAGTCGGCGAAATTGAAACGCAGGTCAGCATGGTCGAAGCCGGAACAGTGACCGGCGGCGTCATCCTCAACAACACCGGCAACCTGTCCATTGGCGGTGTTACCGGGCCGCTCAACGGCATCCGGGCGACGACCTCAGGAGATATCCGCGTCAGCACCAGAGGTAACATTCTGGCCACTAGCGCAGGCGAAACCATCCAATCGGCCAACGGCAACGTCACCTTGTCCGCAATTGGAGCGACTGCCGACATGACCATCGCCAACGGTAGCAGTCCGGCAGTTCAAGCGCTTGGGGCCGCGACCGCAGTCCTCATCATGGCCGGTCAAGATATCTTCTTGGGCGATGCCAGCGGGAATCAAGGCGACGTGACGGCGACGAACGTGACCTTAAGTTTGGTCCGCGACCTTATTTTGAATTCGGACAGCGACGTGTTGGCCAACGGTGGCACGCTCGTAGCCACGGCGGGGCGGAACATCTCCTTGCTAAAGACTGGCGTCCCCGGATCGTCGCTGTCTAGCGGCGGCCCGGCAGTCAACATCACAACAGGGGCCAACGGCGTTTTCACCCTCGATGCCGGCGTGGGCGGTACCGTTTCCAATACAGCCAATTTCCCGGTCACTATCACGGCTGACGATGTGGTTCTCATCGGCCCTGCTACGATCAGTGCTGGTAGCAACGCCGTCGCTATTAAACAAGTGACGAATGCTCGACCAATCGACCTTGGCACAAACACCCCTAGTCAACTCGGTCTTACCGACGCGGAACTTGATTTGGTTTCTGCCGGTGCGATCCATATCGGCGATACCAATAGCGGTAACGTCACCTTTAGCAGCCAAATCGATTTGGCCGGCACTAACGCACTGGCCGTCACTACCGGCGGCGATATCACGCAGGGGTTCAGCGGCACCGCTATCTCCGGCGATACGCTGATCCTCAAGGGGGATTTAGCTCCAAGACTGGCCAGCACCGGCAATCTTACCGTGAACGGACCCGTCTCGTTCGATGCGACGGCCAGCTATGAAGTGAACCTAAACGGGACGGCTAATTATGACCAACTCGTGGTAGCAGGAGATAACCGTACCACGACGCTAGGTGGTGCAGACCTAGTCATCACTTTAGACACGGTTCCGCCTATCGGCAGTCAGCAAGTGTTTCGCGTCGTCGACAGCACCGGTACCGGATCGACAGCAAGCGGTACGTTTAGGAAAGGCTTCACAACGCTCAACGATGGCGATACGTTCACAGTCGGCAGCACTATCTTTCGCATCAACTACAACCCGGCCAACGCGGCGGGGGACGTCACGCTAACCGAAGCGGGCAACACGCCGCCGATCGTCGACTTAAACGGCTTGAATGATGCAGACTTGAACTTTATTGCGTCGTTCGTGGAAGACGCCGGAGCGGTAAACATTACCGACACGGACGCCTCCATCGCCGACACCGAGAACTCGACGCTGGCCAATTTACAGCTGGTCGTCAGCGCTAATCCCAATGGTGCCGCCGAAGTCGGCACCATAGCTGGTGTCGCCGTGCCACTCAATGCGGACAAAACAGGAACAGGAACTGTAGGCATCACGACTTTCCAAGTCGCATACCTAGCCTCCACACGAACTTTCACTATTACCAAGAACGGCGGCGGAGAAGCGTCCATCGGTGACTTGCAGACACTACTGCGAGGCATCACCTATAACAACACTGACCATAACCCTAATACCACCGCTCGCACGATCGCCATTACAGCCAACGACGGCATAGCCGATAGCAGCGTGGCTTTTGCAACCATCACTGTAATGGCTGTCAATGACGCACCGGTCGGAGTTCCAACGATTACAGGAACGCCAACGGAAGATCGAGTACTTACTGCAGTCACCAGTGGTATCAGCGACGCCGATGGACTGGGGACATTCACCTACCAGTGGCAGCGAGCCACCGATGCTGCGTTCACGGCAGGCGTAGTCACCGTGGGTAGCAACGCGACAACCTACACTTTGGGTGATGCGGATGTTGCCAAGTACATTCGAGTCCGAGTGACATACACTGATGGAAATGCGACAGCCGAGGGTCCCTTGGCATCAACTTCCATCGGACCTATCGTCACAGGCGTTGGTGTTGGAACCGTTCGTTCGGTCCAGGTGCTGAATGCAACCGCTTGCGGATCCTTGACGCTCACCGGCAATGCGATGATCACGGTTGCAGGGCCAGTGCAAGTCAATTCGAATTGTGCTTCTAGCGCGATAGTTGCAAGTGGAAACGCGCGAATTACGGCCAGTCAAGTACGGGTTGTCGGTGGGGTACAGAAAACCGAGAACGCCAGCATATCTCCTTCTCCGATTACGGGCAGCGCGCCCGTTGTCGACCCACTGGGGTCAATTGCCGCGCCCACCGGCAATCCAGCCACCACCGCGATCAGTTGTAGCGGAAACACGGTTCTAACGGTCGGTCCAGGCAGCTATACGAGTATCACTGCCTCAGGCAATTGTCGCTTGACATTCCAGCCGGGTGTGTACGTCATCGATGGTGGCGGCATGAACGTTAGCCTCAACGCCAGCGTTACCGGTTCGAATGTGATGTTCTACAACGCTGGTAGCAATTTCCCAAATCTCGGGGGCAGTTTCGGCCGTATCAACTTTAGCGGCAATGGAACCTTCAACCTAAATCCTCCGACCACCGGGGTATATTCCGGTGTAACTTTCTTCCAAGCACGCGACAACACACAGACTTTGTCGATTCCCCAAAAACCATGGCCGATTTCGATTCCTTCTTTGAGTCTATGCGGGAGGGAAGCTTAGACTCGATCGGACTGGGTGGAAAGCGAACAAGGAATGCGCGATGATGATGGCCGCGAGCGGTGCCGACGAAGACAACGACGATGCCGACAAAACCAAATTGCATAAGGGCGATTTTTCGGTTGGTGGCGCTAGCAAGAACTCGGACGACACGCATGCGTTTCAAGCACCGCTCGAAGATACCGTTGCGCCAAAATCTGCCGATAGCCCGGTCGACCCGGATGTGACATCCGTTGGTCAAGTCTTCAACCCCGAACAAACACTTGACTTCACTGTTTCCCAATCGACCAAATACAAGATCAATATCCCCGGCTACGAATTGATCCATGAGCTCGGTCGTGGCGCCATGGGAGTCGTTTACAAAGCGAGACAAATTCGCGCGGATCGAATTGTAGCGCTCAAGCTCATGATCAATCTTGAGCATGCCAAACCACAAGATATCGAGCGTTTTACCATCGAGGCCCAATCCTCCGCTCGGCTTCAACATCCCAATATCATCCCGGTATACGACGTCTCGCAGACGGGCCAGTCCCCCTACTTCACACAGGAGTTCGCACCGGGGGGGACGCTGGCAAAGAAGATCGCCAAGCAGATGCTCAGTCACGCCGATGTGGCCGAGACCATGTTGTGTTTGGCCAACGCCGTTGCCTATGCGCATAGCCGTCAGATCGTGCATCGAGACTTGAAACCGCTCAATATCCTTTTGGATGAGCATGATGTGCCGAAGATCGCAGACTTTGGTTTGGCACGTCGCATGGAGGACCAAAGCCACCTTACTCAAGATGGAACCATTTTGGGGACGCCAAGTTATATGGCCCCCGAACAAGCGTCCGGCAACTCGAACGCGATTGGACCACTGAGTGATGTTTATGCGCTAGGAGCCATACTCTTTGAGTTGCTCACGGGCCGTCCACCGTTCAAAGGAGCGACGGTTTGGGAAGTGATCCAGCAGGTGCGTTCTGCGGATCCTTCGCCTCCATCTCAACTGCAATCGGGAATACCGGCTGATCTTGAAACCATCTGTCTGAAGTGTTTGCAGAAGGCCCCCGAAAAGCGATATGAGAGTGCGAAACATTTGGTTGACGATATTCAGCGGCATATCGACAATGAGCCAATCTTGGCTCGACCCGTCGGGCAATGGGAACGACTGGTAAGGTTATGTAAACGCAATCCACGCGAGGCGAGGCTGGTGGGCTTGGTAGCTGGGCTATTGGCTTGTTTTGCACTTGCTGCTGCTTTAACCGCGTTCCACGTTTGCTGCAGGATGCACCCTTTGGGGCGGGGACAAGAGCGGAACTGATGGGTCTCATTGGGGGGGGTCCTTTCCGGCGATAAGGAAATCGGAGTGGTAGGGTCTGCACAAAAATGGGGGCAGTTGGCGGTCGCAATTCGCGAGGGAGAGTTAGCTTGGGCAAGTGCCGCTGGTAACCAAAAAATCTATAAGTCTCAAGCGGATTTAGATTCTTCGCTCACGCTGGCAGCGGAACGATTCGAGGATGCGGATCGCATTGCAACGGAGGTATACCAATCCGATGAACCAGATAGAGCCAAGGCTGCTTCCAATCTAGCATCTGCAAAGATACGTATTGCACAATTGGAATTTGAACGCGACCCCAAGGCTTGGCAACAGCAAAGTTTGACGTTCTTTAAGGAAGCCATGAAACTTCGTCGAGAAGCGATTGCGGCAAATCCGATCGAAGGTTCAGAACCCATTGCTTTGCGGCAGGCTGAGTTGGCACTTGATCTACAGCGTTACGCGCTCTTCCTGATTACTGCTGACAGCAAGAATCCCAAACATATTGTTCGGGCAACAGAAGTCCTGACGGAGGCTGAAGGCCTGCTAAGAGATGCCATTTCGAATGTCACGGACTGACCTGATCTAGAAGAAACTTTTCGCGATACACTTGCACAGACCTTTAATACGCTTGCCAACGCGCAGATTCTCGCTGGCGACGACGCAAAAGTGCGCAGTGCATTCGAAGCGGCAATCGATCAGTACCATGCACTGCTTGCAAAAGCCCCTTATCGTTACACCTTTTTGAAAGACGCTGCGAATTGTGCGAACGCTTATGGCGACTATTTGTTGACTTTGGGTGTAGATCCAAAGTCTATCGAACAGCCGTATCGATTTGCATTGGAGTCGATTAAAGCAATGCTGTTGACCCCGGAATCAAAAGAGCATGAACGAACCGGAATGGGCCTGGGCTACTATCGAATGGGTCGGGTAATGCTGAGGCAAAATAGAAGCGAGGAAGCGAACCAGGCCTTCAAAAAGTGTGAGGTCATGAGAGCCAAGGCGTACTTAGATCAAAAGGAGGAATTGGGTATTAAAGCAACTTCGAGAGCATTGGCGGCCTACCTAATCGAGTGGATTATAGTGCAAGCTAGGCTTGGTATGGAAGAAAATACAATTGCAGGAGTCCGGGAATTGCTTGCGGTTGCGAGCACAACCACGGAAGCAGACGGGGAAATCTCGCCAACATCCCTCTACAAGCAGGCCGCGGCCTGCATGGGGATGCTCTCGAATACCCAACTCCCAACGAACCCGATCGCAGCGGCCAAGTATTTTGACAAGGCAACGGAACTTTTACACAAGGCCGTCTCGGCGGGGTATCGCGACATCGGGTATCTAAGAACCGATCCAGATTTCGATTGGCTTCATAACACGAAAGCACTAGAAGACATCGCAAACAAAATCATTTCCCTCACTAACGTTGAGTCTTCAAACAAATGATCAAAACACCTTTTGGCAACGATGCAGCCAATTCGACCTACGATGCCGTCGGACTCATCAAACTCGACGCATGCAGCGATTGCATGTTAGCCATGTTCTAGACCTGCCTCATGTACGGTTTCTAGCTGCCACGGTGGTTTGATTTGGGTCAACCAAACTAGCGTTTATTTGCACCCGCAGCTAGCCTGGATATTGCATAGGTTTGTTATTGCATGAGTTCGGCGCTCGCGAAACAGTCGCGAGGCAGGTTTTTTTCGAATTTCGCTAG
>JAYVPE010000402.1:0-4585 GCA_043757575.1 Pirellula sp. | reverse complement strand
TGCCAGTCAACATCCAAGGTAAGAGCCGTATGCGGTAGTTCCGCACGTACGGATCTGTGCGGGGGGCGGTCAGCAATGACCGTCCCTACCGCGATAACCGTTTATTGACAAGTTGTGGACGTAACAGTTTAGTCCGCTTCTAAGTCGATTAGGGTTGCGTGGCGGGGGAGTTTGCTGGTAGTTGATCGGTATCTTTGGAATGGATACCCATGCAATTTTGCTTTTACCCAACGCTTGAAAATTCGTGCGGCAATGTCCGGCACTGCCCGCATCTTGGTGGAGCTGCGATTGGGACACTGGTGCACATCGCCAACTGTAGTAGGCAGACGTTGGAACAACTGTATCGGCAACTGGATGCAGAGCGACTGAGGATCCAAAAGCTTGTCGATGAGAACCTGCAGCATAAAAAAGAGCTTGAGCAAGCGAAGCTTGAACTCAAACTCGAACGACAGAATAAGTTTGCCACCGGCCAACAGAAAAATTCTGAGGCCGAGCCAAATTCAGCGATCGCTCAAACGGCTTCGACTGAAGAACCGAAGAAAAATGGGGCACCCGTGGGGCATCCTGGCTGGTTCCGCCCAACTCCAACGGAGTTTGATTGGGCGATTGAGGTTCCAGCGCCCAAGCGATGCTCTCATTGCGATGGCAACGTTTCGTCGCTCGGTTCGAACGCCTTCATCGAGCACCTTCAGGAAGATATTATGGCGTAAGCTTTACTCCAGCGGCATTGCTCGGATTCGAAGCCATGCTCGCGGAAAACGCGACACCGGTTGTTGAAGACATTCGTAAAAAGCTAGCCAGCAGCGACGGTGCCGTTCATGCCGACGAAACCTATTGGACGACCGATGGGGCTCGATCGTATTTTTGGGTGCATGGCGATACGAAGTACATTCACTTTCAATACGATACCACGCGAGCCGGGCAAGTCAGTTCATTGCCTACAAAATCTATCCGAATGCCGCCGTGAGACTTGAGCCATCGCCGATTGCACGCCATTGGATGGATGCCAGCGACAATCGGTTTGCTTATCGATGCTTGCCAATGGTTTTGCCCAATCAGGGAAGATTCCGATGTCAGACTGTCCTACGGCTGACAAAAGTTTGCTTAACCTATCAGAGCGATCTGCACAGATCGCTGGCACAACGGAAAGCACTTGGTTGAGGACAGTCTTGGACGCAACCGAAAGCATTACCTGGCCTACTTTTTCGTAATCGATTGACGGAACTCTCGAATCAAAGCTGTTTCGCCTATCTCGAACCGTCGTCGCAAAATATCGTTGATTGTAGCCACCGTAAGTCCTGGTAATGCTTCGCTTGAGTTAATGCCTTCGTATTGCGAGCCTTTCAATCGAAACATTTCCAGCAGGTCGCCGTCATGCCGCCAAACTTCCGGAACCCCCATCGCCGCAAACAGTTTCAACTTCTGAATGGCCGACGAAGTGATCTCAACTTCGATCACTAAATCCGGCGGCGGATCGACAGCTAAATCGATCTCTTCTTTCGGGCGAATCTGTTCGGCGTGATGAACATAGTAGGACTCGTCCGCTTCGAACGCTTTCGTTAGTTCCTTGCGTTTAAATGTCGTAGAGGCGACGCTTTGGATTTCGATTTCGAATACTTCGGAAAACGTTTCTACAATTCGTCCGATCAAACGTCCAAGGTTTTCATGTTGACGCTTTGGGCACATCATCTCCAGCACTCCATTGTCGTACGTCATGCGAGGAACACTACCGCGTCGCTGCTCGGCGAGCTCCAAAAAGGTCTCCCAACGAACGTTCTCGAGAACGGTCCTCGTTTCAGGTGATTCGATCACTTGCATAACCGTGTGCCCTATCCACAAAATCTAGTCTCAGCAATATCCACTCTATTCTAGTTTACAAAAGCAGAATTTGAAATCGGCGATGCTTTACTTTTCTACAGTCGAACGGCAATGCTTGCAACGGCGAAGGGACAAAATCACGAGGCAGATCGTCAGCGGTAATGTAATTGGCGCCAGCAATCCAAACGAAACGATTGTAAAGCAAAATACGACGAGCCCAATAGCTTGGTAAAACTCTCGCCTTTGCTGACAAGTAGGACAGTCTCTATTGGCGTTAAAGCGTGGCACGGTGCGTTCCAATCTTCGAGTGTGCTCTACAGTCGGCAGTTGTTGATCGCCATTTCTAGAATCGCTAACGCGCCCAGGGCTTCCAGCTTTTCCATGATGGAAATGACATCGCTGCTCTTTACCATCGCTCGAACGGCACACCAATCACTGTCCTCCAAACTTGTTACCGTAGGAGATGTAAAGCCAGGAGTGACCGCTTCCGCCGCAGTCAGTTTCGCTCGTGGAATGTTGTATTCGAGCAACGAATAGTCGCGGGCAATCACGACCCCTTCCAGTCGTCGAACAATTCGATCCGCAGTAACTAAGTCTCGGCAAGCTGGACTTTGAACAAGGACCGTTTCGTAATGGCCAATTTCAGTCAATATCCGCAACTGGTTTGCGGCCAATGTACTCCCCGTTTCAACCAAGTCGACAATCGCATCGGCAACCCCTAGCGAGATCATGACCTCAACCGAGCCGTTCAATTTAACAAGATGCACGGGCGCATCATGCTGTTTTAGAAATCGCTCTGTGGTGTTCGGAAAACTGGTGGCTACTCTTTTTCCTGCCAACTGACTCGGCCATTCAATATCCGAATGAGTAGGAACGCAGATGGCTAGTTTGCAGCGGCCAACACCTAGCTTCATGCGAACTTGGACTTCCGCATTCGCCTCTTGTACCAAATCGCTACCGGTAATACCCAAGTCAATTGCGCCCTCAGAACACAATGTTGGGATATCGTCCGTTCTAAGGAAAGTGATTTCGACAGGCATGCTGCTAACGCGTGCAAACAACGATCGATCTTGCCGACGAAAATTCAGCCCGGCTTGCAATAGTAATTCCGTCGCTAGTTCACTGAGCCGCCCTTTGCTTGGGATGCCAATACGAAGATGATTTGACACTGTACTCACGAAGCATTCTCCTGTCCACGTCTACGTTTTTCTTCAAGACCCGAGACGCCCTCGCGTCGTTCCAGTTCGCGACGCAGAGCATCTACGCTAATGCCACGACTCGCTAGGAGAACCCAAAGATGAAAGACCACATCGCATGCTTCACGCACGGTGTGTTGCACGCCTGCTTCGCCCTTTTCGCCTGCCGCCTCAATCACTTCGTTCGCTTCCTCAAGGATCTTGCTCCCGATTTTTGGGATGCCGCCCTGAAGAAGTTTCGTGGTGTAAGAACCCTCGGGTAAGTTGGAAACGCGAGAATGGAGTTCGGCCATCAATCGATCAAAAATATCATCTGCCATGGGTTCAGCACTGCTGGGGCCGGCCGAGCAGATCTCTCGTGCGGGCAATTGAAATGAGTTTGGTTGGAAACAACTTACCAATAGTAAATCGCGAATGGAATTTTGTCGATTCCAACCACTTCAAGCGGCGCTCTGGAGATCCCCTTCGGTAACCGACTGCGTCGCACGAGACCTTCGATCGAAACGGCGGCGTAATTCATACCTCATAATGAGCATGTAGCGCGAAATGGTGCTATGTCGCGATTGGCGGGGTTCGAAAACCTTTCCTAGCGGACCAGCGAGAATCGCTGGGAGCAATATTAGTTCAGCAATCACACCCGCAACCAGGATGGTCAACATCAACCAACCAAATCTTTGTGTTGGCGTAAATGTACTAAACGCGAAGACTGACAATCCCAAACCACTGATGCAGGCGGCCTGGAGTGTCGGAGTAGCACATCGCTTGTAGCAAGCGATAATGGCTTTGCGTCGATCTTTCAACTCGCGTAGATCACCTCGGAACCAAGAAAGGAAGTGAATGGTGTCGTCGACCGCAACACCCAATGCAATACTAGCGGACATCATGGAACCGATATCGATTGGAATATTCATCCAACCCATCAACCCGAAAATCACCAGAACCGGCAAAACGTTTGGAATCATTGCAACAATTCCCGCTCTTACACTTCGAGAAACGAACATCATGAGCGGCGTAATTGTGATGAACGACCAGAATGTGCTTTCAACCAGACTTTGAAGCAAAGCTCTTTGTGCTTTGTAAACGATCGGCACTACTCCCGTGTAAACAGAGGAAACCATCGCTTTCGGCGCATTCGGTTCTATCGCTTGAAGATCGATCACTTTTCCGAGCGTGACCCCAAGGGTTCCAATTTCGGCTTCAGAAAAAGCACCTGTCAAAATGACTGCATCGAATTCGCTCAGCTTTTGCAATTGAACCAACGGCATCGAAGCAGGATCTTGAGAGAATCTTTGAACATTGACTCGAGCCTTACCTAAAAGTGAGGTGAGTTCGTCTGACCTCAACTTGGAGACAGTTTCTTCTCCAACGGGTTCCGATCGATCAACTGGCTCCGCTCGCTGGATGATCGGATCCCAAATAACCACCCGTTTTCCTGTAAATTTCAGATCACCGGTCCATGCGGCGATTTGCCCTAGTATTCTTGCACGATCACCATGGGCATTTATTATGGGGGAAACGGCTGCTCGGAGTTCGTGCACGAACTGACCGTAGTCAACTCCTTCAAATGCTGC
>JAYVPE010000401.1:0-4591 GCA_043757575.1 Pirellula sp. | reverse complement strand
TCGATCCAGTCGATCATCGACGCCAACTCACTAGTTGCCGGAGATGTGATCTTCGTCACAGGCAATGTGAGCGGTAACGTCTCGATCACCGCCACCGATGCGGGTGTTTCCATTATTGGAAATCCGACTGCACGGATCACGGGCAACATTAGCGTCACGGGTAATAACGTCAGCCTGCAACGAATCACGGTCACCGGAAACATCACAGCAACGGGTGCCGACAATTTCTCGATGCGAGAAAGCGATATCACTGGCAGTGTTACGCTCAGCGGCGGAAACCGCAGCCAACTCACGTATACTACGATCTCTCAGGGACTCACGCTCGATGCAAATATCGCGTCACCGATGATTCGCAACAACACAATTCAAAGTAGCGTTTCGGGAATCGATGTTGGCACATCGGCAGATGTGACCATTCGTGACAATTCGATCAAGGGCGCGACGGGTATCAAGTTATCTGCGATCGCCTCCGGCGAGATTTTCGGCAATACCGTCATTTCGGTGAACACATCGCTGGATGTTGCAGCCGCATTTACGGGTTCGATTTACAGCAACCGATTTTCAGGTGCAACTGTCGGCGTTCGCTATGCTGCCGCAGTCAATCTCAGCGGCAACGATATCGATAGCAATATTACTGGTGTCGTGGCAACAGTTGGTTCCCTCAGTTCCACGACGGGTGCTCTGGGGTATGTGAGCGGCAGCATCGCCAATCGCATCTACAATAACACGACTGGCGTAAACTTGTCTGGAATTATGCAACGGCAGCGTATCTATAATAATGAAGTAGGTGTGGCGGGGAACGGATCGCTGGTCAGTACGAGTCTCGATACTGCCAACGTCATCGAAGGCAATGTCACCGGCGTGAGTCTTTCGGGCCGCGTTGAATTCCAACGTATTAAAGGAAACGGAACCGGCGTCACCGCGTCGAGCAATCAACTAATCGCTCACAACGTACTCGCTAGCAATACGATCGGCGTAAGTGTGGTTGGAAAGAACAATACCCAGTTGATCGGGAATACGTTCTATAGCTTCGGTGACAACATTCGTGTGACGGGCACGTCGACTCAATCCGAAATCCGCAACAACATTCTTTGGACTAGCGCTGGCTACGATATCTACGTCGCCAACGACAGCACCGTCGGCTTCTCGAGCGACTATAACAATCTTTATTCGACTGGGACCTGCAGGATCGGTTATTGGACTAAGGACTTTACCGATGTCCTAGATTGGCAAGAGGACATTTATCAATTTGACCTGAATTCTGCTGGTACAACTGCAGTCAACCCGCGTCAGGCTGAGCCAAGATTCTTTAATGTTTCACTCGATGACTTCCGCATCTTCCCCGAAGCCGCGAGGCAGCGGTTCACATCGCCCACGATCGATGGCGGTGACCTGCTGACCGATTTGGCTTTGCCCAGCACCTACACGAATTTGCTGACCAACCCGAGTTTCGAATCGGATTTGAGCGGCTGGACAGCACTTCCAAGCGGTTCGGTTCAAACTGCTTCGCCAGCACCGTTCGACGGGAACAAGTATTTTTATGCTGGACCAAACCAAACGACGACGCTTGAGCAAACTGCGTCGATCCCTGTAGCACAATTAGCCGCTATCGATGCCAACCAATTGACCGTGACGTTTGGCGGACGGGCGCGTTCTGCCAATGAAGCGCCGCGAGACAAGGGAACTCTGACCGTGACCTTCCTCTCCGGCTCTGGTGCAACGATTGGCCAACCTGTAGTGGTCAACTCAGCCAACACCAGCGACCGCTGGGAACTGATCGGATCGCACGCCTATCTGCCTGCCGGAACTCGAAGTATTAAGGTTAGCTATAGCGCGGTCCGTCAGAGTGGTTCAACCAACGACATCTATCTCGACGGAGCGTTCGTAACGCTTGTGCCGCGAAGCTTTGTTCCCGACTTAGGGGCATTCAGTAACACGGGTAGTGACGTGGCCTCGCCCGCACACTTAAAACTGATTTCACCGGACCTTTACAAGGATTGGGAAAAAGATAAGCCGATTGATATCCGCTGGGATAGCTTTGGTAACGTGACCAATTCGCCTGTCGTGATTCGATTGATGCAAGACACTCCCCAAGGTCCCGTTCTCGTCACGACGATTACCACCGGCACGCCCGACAATGGTGTATACACTTGGATCGCAGGCAACAGCGGCGTCAATTTCAATACCAAGGGGCTGCGGATTCAAATCTCGCTGGCTGCTAACCAAACCGTGCTCGACCGGAGCACGGAAACGTTCACGGTGCCAGAGAATACCAATACTTTTTTCGTCAATGATAATTCCGTTGTTGGAGATGAGTATTCTGCAGCAATGGGTAACAACCGCAACACAGGCAAGGTGGCTTCGGCACCCAAACCTTATCCAAACAATGTGCTGCGGATCTATTCGCTCGGCGCCAACCAGACGCTTTCAGTCGATACCGGTGACTTTCGGTTGATTCGACCACTGTACATTTCAAATGTTCCTGGAACGCTGGACGACGATGAAGGATTCACGTTCCGTGGGGCATCACAAGTGGGTCATGTGACGACCCTGCGTCACGCCAATTCGTTGACCGTAGCGCCCGTGCTAGACCTTAGCTACGCCGACTTTATGACGCTGCAAAATTTGGTGGTGACCGGTGGTACGTATGGCCTTTACGTTCGTAACAATAGCACTAACCTTGCGGCGAGTTTGATCAGTGCCATCAGTAATATGGTTGGCGGAATTTTGATCGACAGCGGTTCGACGGTCTTGAGTCTTGACCGAATGAATGCCGACCAGAACAACGGCGAAGGCATTCAAGTTAGCGTGCCGCTGGCCAGCTTGACCAACAGCACGGTGTCGAATAATCGCGGCTCAGGTATTTATCTGATCAATACCGGCCCGACGAAGGTCGAATCCAATGAGGTGTTCAACAATACCGGCAATGGCAAATACGGTATCTACGTCACCAACACGGTCGGTGGCAGCCCATTGGTTATCGGCAACAGCAACCTATCTCTATCCCTTGGCAATCGTGTGCGTGACAATTCTCCTGGCGGTATTTTCGCCGGCGAGAATGTTATCGTCACAGGCAACACCGTCTTCAATCAATCCAGTGGCTACGGCATCGCAGCTTACAGCAATGCGATCGTTTCTCGCAACGCTGTGTTTGATAATGCCAATGGCATTTACAGCAACGGCGGCGAGATTCGCGAAAATCGTATTTATCACAACACCGCTGCGGGCATCGTCGTCGATGCTTCTCCCTCAATTACTCAAAACGTGGTTTATTCCAATGCGACCGGGGTTCAAGCTGCATTTGCTTACGCCGGCACTTTAAGCGGTAACGTTATCTACGCCAACTCGTTAGTGGGTCTATCGCTTGGCCAGGCTGGATACTACGGCGGCAATCCGACGTTGGTCAACAACACGATCGTACAACCAGCGGGCGACGGAGTAAGAATTTATCAAAGCTCCGTCCGCGTCAAACTGCGTAACAACAACTTGTTGGTCTCGTCGGGTTATGCCCTAACCGTCTTACCTAATTCGCAAACCGGTTTTGCAAGTGACTACAACAATTTCTATCTCACCGGCACAGGTAAGCTCGCGCAGTGGCAAAACGTCGATCGCAACACTTTGACCCAGTGGCGGACGACTGCGTTTACGGACACCAATAGCCTGAGCGTTGATCCGAAGTTTGTTGATTTGGATGGAACTGACCACGTGCTCGGCTTTGTCTCCCGTAGCGATGATGGACGCGACGACGATTTCCACTTGCAAAGCCAGTATGGCAGTTTCAAAGGCGTTTCGTTTGCTCCGGTCACCTCCGGTGATGGTACGGGGTTACCGGTACTTATGACCAATGCAAACAACCCCAGCGTCGACGCGAACACATCACCGCTGATCGACCGAGGTGATGCTACTGATTATTTTGCTGCCGAACCTGTGCCCAATGGCGGTTTCATCAATCTCGGTGCCTACGGTGGAACCAATCAAGCGTCGCTGAGCCCCGCTCGTTACGTCACCGTCCTTTCGCCCGATGGCGGTGAAGTGTGGCCACAAGGTCAGACGTTCTCCATCCGATGGCGATCGAAGTACGACAACGTCAGTGGAGGTACGATTAAAGTCGAATTGTTCCAACAAAGCAACATGACCGCGATTGCGACCATCGCTAGCTTCGTGGCAGACGTTGGCCAATTCGATTGGACTATCCCAGGCAACATCCCATCTGGAAACAACTATCGTATTCGAGTCACTCGCAACGACTTCCCGTCAACATTCGACGAAAGCGATAACTTGATTTCGATCGTTGCTCCTATCAATGCCTACTACGTCAATGATGCGAGCTTTGATCCCAACGATTATTCAACCGCTATGGGTAATGACGCCAACTCCGGATTGTCACCATCGTCACCCAAAGCATCGATCAGCGCAGTACTGAGCGCTTATGTGATTAAGGCTGGCGACACGATCTACGTCGATGCGGGGATCTATAACCTTTCGACAACCTTGATTTTGAATGCAGCTACCAGTGGCGTGCAAATCGTTGGCTTCAGCAACTCTGCCTTTCCCAGCCGCGCGACGGTCATTAACCGCGGGAATACCGCCT
>JAYVPE010000400.1:0-4596 GCA_043757575.1 Pirellula sp. | reverse complement strand
CGGCCCGTACTAGATCCAATTGATGGTATCGAGGGAAAACCTGTTTGAATGTCTTTTTGCCTGTTTTGCGATTCTTCTCCTCTACGATCTGTGCGTAGTTTTCCAGGACGTTTGTTAAGCCAGCCGGAGTGAGCGTTTGCTTCCACAGGTAGTCCGTCTTCAAGCCATTCGAGTTGGGAGGATTGCCAGCACCGTCATTGTGTCCGCGATTGAACGGAAGAAACCAAGACTTCTTACCTTGGAGATGCGTACACATCATCACCTGGCTATCGTCGACCGCGAAGTGGACCATACACCGGCCAAAAGCAAATAGTCTCTCGCGGGGATCGCGGTCATCGCAATATTGCTTGATCGCGTGATCGACGGTTTGTTTGGTAAGACTGTTCTTAAGTTCGAACGTAGCGACCGGCAGTCCGTTTACGAAAATTGCCATGTCCAGTGACAACTTCGATTCGTCCAAGCTGAAATGTAACTGTCGGGTCACACTGAATCGGTTCTCTGCATATCGCGTTGCAGCCGTTGCGTTACCAGGCGTGGGCGTTCCGTAGAAGAGATCGACGCTATACTTCTGGTGCTTGATACCGTGGCGCAGAACATCAACGACACCACGTGCAGCAACCTCTTTTTCAAGTCGTGCAAGAAATGCACGGCGAGTCGGATTGTCAGAATGCAACTGCAACTCGCCAGCGACTTCCGGCTGAGTCGCATTTAGAAACGCAGTGAGCTTGACCAAATCAACGCAATATTGTCGATCGTAATCGTGCCGATCACCAGCGATCCATCCACGAGCAAGCATATCGTCGAAGATGATCTTCTCCAAACCACCCTCGCTGGTGTCGGAGGTCTTCGCAGAATGCGTTGAGTAGGAAGGGCCCTTCTCGTGAATTGTACTCGGTTGTGGCGTGTTGGATTCTGACATTCGTGATTAGGCGATTTCTGTTTGTTCGAACGCTTTGATTTCCTCGCGTCTGCCGAGATGAAAGCTGATTAGAGGATCCATCGCGCGTTTAACTTGATCATCCGTGTGGCCTTTTGCCCGCAATTCGGCTTCATAGTTTTTGAGTCGTTCTGCCTGAGCTGCCGAGTCTGTTCTCGCGTGTTCGTATTCTGATTGATCTTGTATCATCACTCTGTCCTTGGAGTCTCAAACGGGAAATGCAAGTCTTCATACCGAACAATTGCATCGATCAAAGTGTCAAGTTCCTCGCCCTCTACTGTTCCCTTACGAGCCGAAAAGATCTCATCTGCACGCGACAAAGCGAGGTCATACTCGCCGCGAGTCATAACTGTAGGCAATTTGAGTTCATCGCTTCCGGTCGATGATTGATCCATGCGATAGTACTCCGAGTGACGTTTTCAGGTGCAACACTAGCTTACCAAGAGTCCCCTCTGGTGCAAAATGTTCCAGGCCAATTCGATATGCTTGTGTGAAAACATTTTTCTCTTGCGTTCTGACCATGCCCCTATCGCCGTGATTGCTCGTTCTAAGGAATTGGCACCGTCCTTCGCAACGATCCAGTGCACCGTCGCGAGCAGCTCCATTCCATACGGTGTTTCAAAGCCCGCAATCAACTCGGCCACACGACTAAAATGCTCTTTTGTTTCCGGATTGGCTTCCAGGAATGTCTCGGATTCCACGATGCCCTGTTCCATTAAGCTGATAGGCTTCTCGGGAGCGTCTTCACCATCTGCGAAGCCAAGCGTGAAATGTCCCTCAATTTGAGTCAAGACATGCCGTAGATTTTTGGAGTAGGGTCCGTACGGAGCTTTGGTGAACTCGAGCTTGGGAATGTCCTCTCCTACCTCAACCAGGAAGTACATGAGTTTGTGTACCTCCAACAGCGTCACGAAGGGGTCCATCACTCCAGCCAGGTATCGACGCATCAACCCGATCATTGCAGCTCGGGCTGGAGTCATATTCGGCTTGGCCTTGGTTTTGACCATCGTCTCTGCCGATGGCGCACCTGCTGGTTCATAGAGCAACACTCGAACATCAGGCAAAACTGCGAAAGCTTGCTCGATCATGGGGCGTACAACGCTCCACTCCAATCCGCCGAGCCCACAACCAAGCGGTGGGATGGCTATCGATCGAATGTTGCGACTACGAACCTCTTCGACCAGAGCAACAAGGCCCGACTCGATGTCTTCAAGTTTACTATTCGCTCGCCAGTGATCCTTGGTCGGGAAGTTAATAACATAACGCGGATTCAAAAACTTGTTGCTGTCGTAGACCAGCATCATGCCGGGGCGCAGATATCCTGCGTCACAGGATTTCTTGTAGAGCTTGAAATTCGCTTCAAACTTCTTTTTGAACTGCGCAGCGATGCCTCGCCCCATGACGCCAACACAATTTACGGTGTTGACGAGGGCATCGACATCGGCTTTCAGTATGTCTCCTCGGGTGATTTCAATCATGATTCATTGTTTATCAAAAGTACCAGCCATTTTCGATCCTGATTGTCGGTTGGTGGGAATCGCTTGCAATCGCTCGCTTTGCTAGCTTGAGTCTATTTTGATCGAAAACGCCAACATGTTCCACTAGAGACCAGGGAATCGAGTTGTGTATCAGGAATTCGGCCTGTTTTCCTTCTTTCACCGTTGGATGACGGAAATCCCTATTTGCAACCGCATCCCAATCGATTCGAACGAAATCTTCTATGGCGCCGTAAAAATCGGCATAAAGAGCACCTGCGTTACCTCGGGACAAAGCCCAGGCAACGCCGTTTTCATCGGCCCAGCGCAAACATGTTCTCAAATCAAATCAAGGTGAACGATTGGGTCCTGCCCATCTCGATAATCAAGATCGGCGTGATTGCTGCGATGCAAGATGTAAAGCATTACCGATCGCGGGCAATAATAGAATGGAACATAGTGCCCAACCTTCGATCCTGGATGACAGGATACTTCAATCACTTCCAGACGTCGTTTCTTAATAGCTGACATGCCAACCAGATTCGTATCGATCCCCAACTCAATACGCTTTTGGTCAGCCAACATGCAACCCGCTTCGACAATCTTTGGCAGATTATCGATATGGGTAATGTGGTAAACCTTCGGATTGGGTGGAACCATGTTCATGCAGGTTCCTCGACAAGTTCTTCATCTGCCTCGGTAAAATCTTCTTCGCCCAACTCGCTAACAGCAAGTTCGGATGCTTCGTCAGCGATGTCCGCTGGCAGAGTGCAAGCGAATTCTCGCACGTCCAGTTTGCCCGTAACGATGTCGGCGATGAGACGAGTACGGTATTCGTGGAGAAAGCGTATTTCGTTTCGTAGTGAATTGACCGTCGTCAATATGGGCTGAAAGCGTTGCTTAACACCTTCAACTATCTCGGCCTGTTCATTCAATGGCGGAACCGGAAGCTTAAGTTGTTTGAAGCTGTCCCAGTACATTCGGTTACGATCTGGAACGATGCCCGTCGATTGTCGATTGATCTCAACTTTACATTCCGCGGTGCGAAAAACGAATTCGTAGAAAAAACTGTGCGTTAAATTTGATCGAGGCGACGCGACGACGTACGCAGGGCTTACTAGTCCATCTTCAGGAACAACGCCGACAGCGCCTTGCCAAAGCCGCATCATGTTATAAGCAATATCCCCAGTGCGAGCCAAACTGTATTTGGCAACATCTGCGATCAATCGTTTTTCACGTCCCCGATGATCAACGTCCCCCGCGAGAGTAACGCCAGTGTTCAGCGAAACAACAAGCATTGGTAAGCCCCGAACACCAGACTGCTTTCGTTCTGTAAACAATGCACCTGCACGAAGAATGCGCCAATGTTCTGGCACAGCGCCGAGCCAGTCGAGGCCGGAGGGTTTGAGGGGGACGGAGTCGTCGTGGCCGCGGGTGACGGCGCGGTGGATGATCGCTTGCTTCTGCTCTTCCAACAGCCCAATCACCTTCCGCTTCGCCGCGATCGCCTTCCCCAAACGAACACTCGCCCAATCCAAAAATCGAACAATCAACGCTTGCTCGTCGGGTGGGGGAAGCGATATTCGAATTGAGCCAAACCGATCGTTATAAAGTCGGTTGAAACCTGTACCGATGCCTTTTGACTCAATTCGGTATTCTGTGACTAAGTCATGGCATTTCAAGCGTGCTAAGAGGAAACTGACATTCTCGCCATCAGTGATGGAATACACCGCATAGTCTGGGCTGACCAAACCTGTGATTCGTCCTGAGCCGAACATTCCGCTCCAAGCCTGCATGCGATTCATGACAATCTGCCCAGGCGAATATAGCTTATACCCAACTAAGGTTCGGGCGCTCGGAGCCTTGTCAGTCATGGTCGTCCGGTCAATCAGTCCTCGTGCGCGAGATAGCGAAAGCAAGGTACCTCTGCCGTCTTTCGTTCGAAGCTCCGATTCGAGCATCACGGACTTCATTCTAACAATGCGCCAATGTTCAGGAACTCTTCCCAAGCTTGAATTCCTGCAGACTTTGTAACTGTCATAGGCATCTAAATCCGCAATCACGCCGCACCCCCATGAAGCAACTGATCGAGCAAGCCTTCGGCTTCTTGCTCAACAGCGATAATGTCGTCACGGATTTCCTTGAGAGTCCTTAGCGGCTCGGGCTTATAGAAGTGCCGCGTGA
>JAYVPE010000399.1:0-4603 GCA_043757575.1 Pirellula sp. | reverse complement strand
CTTTGGCTGATTCCGGTTTAATGGATTGCCAAGTGATGGGCGTGTGTAGATCCTCTGCCCAAGTTAGTTGTTCTGGCTTAAGCAGTTCATCGGGAGCTACTAGGGCTAACTCGACTTTGGAGAGTTCTTTTTGAGTTTGCTCCTGATCGCGGCGTTGTTCTTGAGTAAACCACTTAAGGGTGGGGCTTTCGTCGGCACGGTCTGCATCTTTCGTTTGATTCAGGATGGCGAAGACTTGAAAATACTCGGTCTGAGTAATGGGATCGAATTTGTGTGTATGGCATTGCGCGCATGCCATTGTCACTCCCATCCAAACAGCCATGGTGGTATTGACGCGATCAATGACTGCGACGTTTCTGAATTCTTCATCGTTGGTACCACCTTCATTGTTGGTGAGCGTATTGCGGTGAAAGGCGGTGGCCACCAGTTGTTCGTCGGTGGGATTGGGGAGCAAATCGCCGGCGAGTTGCTCGATCGTGAACTGATCGAATGGCATTCCTTCATTGATGGCTTGGATGACCCAATCGCGGTACGCCCATATCGTTCGTTGCGGATCGTCTGCATAGCCGGCTGAATCAGCATAGCGGGCAAGGTCGAGCCATTTGCGTCCCCAATGCTCTCCCATCGCGGGCGAGGCTAATAAATCATCTACCAATTGTTCGTAGGTTTTCGAACTCGTTTTGTCATTGAAACCCGACTGTTGTTCTAATGTTGGCGGCAAACCAGTTAGGTCTAGCGTGAGTCGGCGTAGAAGCGTTCCGCGATCAGCTTCTGGAGTGGGCTGCCAGCCGCGTCCGGTAAGCTTTTTCAAGACTAAAAAATCGATTGGGGAATGTTGCCAATTTGGAAATTCGTCGACCCGTAGAATGGGTTCAAGTCGAGGAGTTTGGATTGGATCGAACGACCAGTGTTTTGAGTATTTAGCCCCGGACGCGACCCAGGATTTAAAAAGATCAACTTCTTTTTCTGTCAGTTTCGCGCTGAAGTGGGGAGGTGGCATTCGCTCGGACTCGTCGTTCGAAACGATCCGGCGGATCAATTCGGACTCGCTCACGCTTCCCGGGACAAGGGCTCGTGATCCCGAGTCGGCGGGTGACGTAGCAGACTCATAATCATGAAGTCGCAGACCCGATTCCACCTTCGATTCGTCTGGCCCATGGCAAGCGAAGCAACGATTGGAAAGAATCGGTCGAATATCGGTCCTGAAATCGACTCTGGATAGCTTCGATTCCGGTTCTGTTGCGAGTGTTCTCTCGAACGGCCATAGAAGCAGAGCCACAACAAAGACTTGGTAAGGAAGTGGTTGGTTTTGCATGAGAAATGCTGGGAAGGTGCTCAAGTAGCGAAATCGTTCAACTGAGTCCCCTAGATTATAACATCGGCGGAAGCCGAAACCACATTGAAATGGCTACATTGAAATGGCACCTTCGAATAAGGCAACGAAAAAAGGGCCTCCAATTTCAGAAGCCCCTTTTTAATTCTGCGAATTCACGCGATTGGATCTTTAACGTCTTCCACCCTGAAATAACTGGGTGATTCCGTAGGTAAAGAATGTGAACATGCCAAAGTTGATTAGTTCTTCGCGAGGCTTGTGTCTCAGGATGAGTGTGTCGCCTGGCTGAATGAGTGGTCGTTCACGTGGATCTTGGGCGGCCAGTGCAAGATCGACCTGGATTGTGATTTGACCATTGCAAGGCGTTTTTCGAAGAATATAAAGTTCTCCTGGCGGTAAGGTATATTGCTGAATTCCGAAGGTACCGCTGCCACCACTACTTCCTCCAACTCTGGTTCCGAAGCCTTGACCTGCTATACCCATGGCACCCAGAACATCGAGGTCATAATCCCGAGGTACCAACCATTCCCCGCCAGGAAGCAATCCACCTGTGTAGAATACTTCTGCTTCGCGGGATTCGATGTAGACCACGTCACCTTCCTCTAGGATGATATCTTCTGTTCGGAAAGCCGGGATTGCACCTGGTGGCAGTCGCATCGGTATTCTGAGCAAGCTTGGGTCGTCAGGCAGAGCCGGTGGACATCCGCATGGATCAGGATTGCTGTAATACTGTTGGTAGAAAGCCTGAACAAAATCATCGCGTTTCTTCTGATCGGCTTTGCTAGCACGCAGAATCTTGATCTCATTTTTGGCGTTGATACCAGGCAGACCTCCCGATGCCATCAAAGCGTGGAGAACGTCGTTCTTGTAGGCATCGAGCTTGAGCATGCTTCCTTTGGCGCTCTGATCAGAACCGCGTAAGTACGCGCCCTTACTCCCGTTCGCGCCCTGCTGCTGTTGCGTAGTGACGCCGCCAGCATCTTGACGAACGACGACGACGTTATATTGACGTTGTTTTAACATCGTAACAATCGGACGGAGTCGTGTCGGATTGGTAAAGATGCGAGCGTCCAAATAGGATTTACGAACCAAATCAGTAACTTGCTCGAGTGTCATTCCCTTGACTTTGATCGGTTCGATGGATGGGAGTGCGATGGTCCCATTCTCTTGAACCACGATCGGAAATCCTAGCGACGGATCGAGGGTACTGTCTAGCGTAGGGAAGTTGACCGGAGGTGGCTCGGGTGGCTTGTCGGTGGCTGTGTAAGGCAGTACTCCCTCTATGTAGACACCCAATATGTCACCCTTGTCTAGCAGGTATTGCCTTGGCGGCTCCTGAGTCAATCTAGACGGTTCCAAGGGAACCAAATTGCTTTTCGATTGCGCCAAGAACTGCGGAGGCAGTCGGCGCACAGGAATGCCAGAAAGTGGCTGAGTCAACGAAGTGCATCCAACGTTCATAGCACCCGCAGCCATCGCACTCGCTAGTGAAATCGATTTCAAAAGCCGAGTCAGGAGGCGACTCCGTTTATTCTTTGATTCGACGAGCGTCATAGGATTCCGTTCCATAGACATGATAGTTACCTCGTTCGCCCGTAGGCGGATACTTGATGAATGCAGATTGATCGCTTACTCAACTGTGCAGACGCACAACCAAGTCGTGTTAAAGATTACTATTGCCGAATATATTGAGGAGTATGAATTATTTCTGCCGGCTTTTGCTCGGTCGAAATTGGATATCCACTAGCGTCCCCAAATGATTCTTCCATAATGACTTGCGTCGCGACGGCCGCAGGTGGTCTTCCGTTTGGTACCGCTGCTTGCGGAATTGGATACATCCCACTGCTTTCCGCATTCAGCATTCCATGCTGTGCGTATTGCTGCTGAATCGCGGACGAAGTCTGGATCTGAGTCCAGG
The DNA here is from genome assembly GCA_043757575.1 of Pirellula sp. GTDB lineage: Bacteria > Planctomycetota > Planctomycetia > Pirellulales > Pirellulaceae > JBKCUI01. The sequence continues at coordinate 1,352 of JAYVPE010000399.1, read as the reverse complement.
TTCCAATCCCATCTTCCTCAGCGGCCCTAGCTCCATGAGGAAACCCAGAATACCAAGCGGCAACGCGAGCTTGCCCTTCGCAAGACTGATATTTCCAGCCCCAGTATTCGCGTGGCGGGAACGATGGCGTACAGCCCTTGCCGCCATCCGCAACGTCCATGTATCCAGCTCTAAAGCCTTGGGAAAATTCCCGCAAGTATTTTTCGTTGCAGAAATGGTGCTTTCGGCAATGCCAAGCCTTCGAGGCGCTGGACTTATTCCGATGGCCCATCATGGTCTGATTCCAATAGCCGTTGTACTGCCAGCTATTGTTTAGTCCGGTGAAGGCTGAGCAGCCAGCAAGTGGCACTGTGGCTGAGCTAGCTAATAGCAGAATGGCCAATCGTTTTCTAACGAGTCGCAGCAAGTTGCTTTTCTGCCGTGACCCTGCTATTTCAATGTGTTTGACCGACATTCCGATCCCCCCAAAATGGTATCTTGATGCTGGGAAGTTTCCTTCTAGCTAAACCATCGGATGGCCCGTTGGTTTCATGGGACAAACTCCCTCTGTTGGGTATCGGATGAAACAGGTTCAAAGATTAACGAATATTAGGACATCGACGTCTTTTCCGAATTTAGCTAGCATGACGACGATCTGGGATGTCCCTGATGTATCGGGTGTCCACAACCACCTTTTCAATCTAGGGTGTAATCGATTCGAAAGGTTTCGAAATTGGGTGACTTGCCAGTACAATCGACTTGGTCCGACTGTCTCAGCCGAACACTTAGTTAGTAGCACCAATATCGCAATTTCAGTCTGAGGACAGGCTGATCTACGTGTTGCCCGTAAATTGACGCCCGAAATTCCCTAGTACTTAAAGTCTTACATGTCCAGTCGCGTGGAAAAACGCCGTGAAAAGCAACGAACTCCAAAGACGGCCGCAAAGAGTTGGCGCGCCATTGATATTTCTGATTGGATACTTTGCTGCGCAAGCCTTTTGCTAATCATTGCCTTGCCTTGGTATTACGGAACCGTTGAATGGAAATCGCAATATGTGCTCGCATGGGTTGGAGTTGTATTTTGTGCGACTGTTTTCCTGCATTGCATTTTCAGTATTGCAAGTAAGTCACGGAACTTGACCATTCCGTGGTTAACATGGCTTTTCTTTCTCATTGGTTTCATAGCATTTATTCAGTCCAAACCACTGTTTTCTTGGCAAGGAAATGAAGTCGCTCCTCCTTCCGTTCAGATACAACGTTGGGCGCTCGGATTAGCAGAGGCACCAAAATCCCTTCAAGGCTCTTTATTGGCAACATCGAAATCGACTTCTTCGGACGGGTCAGTCTCGCCGGCGAACCTACCATGCGACCTA
>JAYVPE010000398.1:0-4612 GCA_043757575.1 Pirellula sp. | reverse complement strand
CAGGAACAGATTAAAAACGACATCGAAGTACTGGAACAAATTGCCAAACTGTGTCCTACCAATACTAGTTGGTTCAAACGTTTTTTGGGTTGGTTTGCAGGAAGTCTAAGCGTGGTCAAGTTCCACAAAAGCATCGCGGGGCGATTTGGTGAGTTCGAAGCCATGGAGTTCATTTCGCTAGGGATATTAGCTAAGCGAGCACTTTGGCGAATTTTGAAAGAGCTTCAATTCGAAGAATTTAAATCGCTCGTTGTTGATCTGGATTGTTTGATTCAATCCGCCCAGGCTCAATTTGACGAGGTGGAAGCTTGGCGATTGAACTTGGGAAAGAACGCAATGCAAAACAACTGAAAATGTATTCTAAACTGATCAACTCCAACCTTCGAATTGGAACGGCGACATTCGCGTATAACTTGCCTCGTGTGAGGAAGGATGGGAAAATCATCTGGGTCCACGCGAATGCCACTCTGCTGCGCGACCCCGACGGCCGCCCCGAACGGACCATGGCGGTCATAGGGCTAAATCATCCTCCCGTCGTACGAAGAGTAGAACCAACGCCGTCGCAGCTCGCACAGTTGGATCTTTCCGCTGCTCACGTCCTTAAGTCCATGCTATTCTGAACTGACCGTTGATGCTTCCACGCCCCCATCAAGTATCCAAAAAGGCAAGTTTAGCTGGATACATGCTGTCCCCACTCTCTACTGCAAATTGCATAGGACGGCATCCGGGGCCGCTAACCACGCTATTTCACATCTGGCTTCACACTGGTGTTCAACGTGTCACTGTTTTGGAAGTAGACGTCGACCGGGAAATCGAATGGTTTTCCACTCATGTCTTTCCAAGTGGTTCGCTGTTCTGGGGTAAGAACAGAATCAATTCGGCTCTGCCACTCTTTGCGAGCATTACTAAATTTATTGGCCATTCCATCGCGATCATTCTGGAACTCACGTCGCCAGTTGTTCATTTGGTCATTCCATTCGTTATTGTATTTAGTAAATTTCTGACGCTGCTCGCCGTTCAGCTTCAATTGCTGTTGAACCATTGGGTCGTTGAAGGCACCGTATCCACGATATTGCCAATCCATTTGGTTGTAACGTTGTCGAGCTTGCTTATCGGCGAAGACGCTTTCTACAGATTTCGAAAAATCTTTATTAAATGTTCCTGTCAACTCTTGATGTTGTTGCATTCGTTCGTTTTCGGCCAGACTTTTATCCAGACCTGTGAGCCCCTGGTTGTAACGGCTCCATGATTGCGTGTATGCTTGGTTCAACTTGTTGAATTGATCTTCGTTCAGCTCAAGCTGCGTACGCATTTGTGGATGGCTAAACCAGGGAGTTCGATGTACGAATCCGAATGCACCGCCCTGATTAATGCTCGCATTTTTGGCTCCCTGACCTTGATTGACTTGAGCCAGCGCCGGTTTGGGAGGTGAACCTAGCAGGCTCAACGCTGCAGCAATGATGAATGTAGTAAGTAATCTCATTTTCAATTTCCTTCTATCCAATTGTGACACAAAACAAACCGATTCCTCTATCACACAGAGGTCGTTTAGATCGCAGGCATGACGGCAAACTGTGTGCCGTAGAAACCTTAAAGTTTCAAATTGCATTAAAACTTAGATTTCGATTCGGTAAAAGTATTAGATCTTGTGAGCTCATACGTCGGTGGACACTCGAAGTCCCGAATACGCCAGGCATTTCAAACCCGAAGAGACAGTTTGCATTCAGGCAACGATGCGATAAGCTTTTGTGCAGAAGTTTTCTGTCAGCCCTCTTTGAAGACAAAACCATCCAATGTTCCGTCGGCAATTCTGTGCGTCTATGGCTGCGGCAATTTCGACCGCCAACGTTACTCGTAATTCCTATGCGAAGTTTAGCCTTGATTTGCCTCCCATCCGTGCGATTACGCGTGGCCCTACGTATCATTGGCGGGGCTATTACGACAAAGATCTTTTCGATGCAAGCGACCGCTTTGTACTTGCAAATCAAGTAGACTTCGAAGGGCGAACTCCCGAATCCACGGACAAGCTAACGGTCGGTATGATCGATCTCCACAACAACGATGAGTGGATTGAACTGGGCAACACAACTGCGTGGAATTGGCAACAGGGATGCATGCTCCAATGGATACCAGGCGAAACGTTTCGTGAGAAGCAGCATGTCCTATGGAACGATCGAGACGGCGATCGATTTGTTTGCCGAATTATGGACATCCAATCTCGAGGTATAGTCCGTACATTGCCTATGCCAATCTATTGCATTGAACCGAACGGTCAGTGGGGTTTGAGCGTAGACTTTAGGCGGCTTAACGAGTGCCGACCAGGATATGGATATGCGGGTATCCCAGATCCCTTTGCGACGCATCCAGCACCTGAAAAGACTGGTATCTGGCGCGTTGATCTCCAGTCAGGTGAATCGCAACTGCTCCTCAGTTACGCTCAGATCGCTGCGATGGAATATGCAAGCGATGTGAAACTGCAATTCGACCCCACGAAATCAATGCACTGGTTCAACCACCTTTTGGTTGCACCTGGAGGAAAACGATTTTTGTTTCTACACCGATGGCGAGAAGTACCCAAGGATGCTTCGCGAGAGAAAATTTCCAAGACTGGGTTCTCAACCCGCATGTGGACTGCCAATGCGGACGGCTCGTCGCTGCACGTCGTCGATTCTTATGGCAAAACATCCCATTTTGTATGGCGGGATGAGAAATCCATTTGCGCATGGGCATGGCACCCTTCGCATCGCGAAAGGTTTTATCTCTACGAAGATCAAACAAGCAATGTAGCCGGTGTCGGTGTGGACCTCATGATGCAAAATGGTCACAACACGTATTTACCGCTCACCAACAACGATTGGATTCTAAATGATACGTACCCCGATCCAAGTCGCATCCAACATCCGTATCTCTATCAGGTCAGTGTGAATCGAAAGGTACCGATTGCGGACCTGCTTTCGCCCGAACGTTATCAAGCGGAATTCCGCTGCGATAACCACCCGAGCTCGAGTCGCAGCGGTAGACAAGTCGTCGTGGATTCTACGCATGAAGGAAAAGGTAGACAGGTCTACTTAATGGATGTAACTAAGATTGTAGGATGTGCGAAATGACATGGTAATAACACCAACGGAATACACTTGAATGGGTACTATTCCATCTCGATCGAACATACCGTTTCCCGTTGGCGAACACGTCATAGACCGTCGTGGTCACCGCAACAGGAACAAACGCCAAATCAGGTTTGCGGGCCAGAATCCATTCCAGCTTGCCTGTCACCTTTTCGAGTGTTGCCAGCGACTCGACTTTCTTGCTCTCTTCCAACTGCTTGAGCGCATCGCGTGTCATCTCGATGGCTGAAACCGCATCTTTAACTAATTGTTGGCGCTTTTCGGATTCTTGTTTGTCAGTCTGCTTGTCGACGTGTTCCTGAACGGACTCCGATGTTTGCGATTTAGCTTTCGGCCTAGCGTCATCGGCATTGGTAGATTTAGCCGAGCTCGGTGAATCTATCGCTATCGCTGTCGCTGTTGTTGCTCTTGATGAAGTGTCTTGGTTGTTCAGGTATTGTAATGCTATGCGGCCAAAGCGGAATTGCTAGCAGACCCTCGAACCTTGGCTGAACCTGCCCTTCTCGAAAGCAGGCGGACTAACCGGTCGTCGTCACTGAGCGATGCCGCCCTTATCTGCAAGATCGCCTCTGCACCTACTGGGTGGCGAGCCAATGCGTTCTTGATGAGTTTTGAGAACGCTGATCACTTCGCTAACGTTTCCTTGCCATGTTCGAGTTATCCATTGGGAATAGGCATCCCATGCTTGCTCATTTTTACCGAAACAGACGATCGCGGCTTGGTACACATAGCTCACGGCGTGAATGAAGTCGAGAATTGCGGTAAAGTCCTTGATGGGATGATGGCGTTTAGATTTCTTTGCCTTGGGGGGCGGTTTGACCTCCGTCACATCGGCATCTTTAGCAACTTGAGGGACAATGTTCGGCTACCGAGGATTAATCAAAGACGGAATCGTGCACGCTTCGGGAAAGCCGCTCATGGACAGGATGTGGAGGGAGGTTCAAGATCACCGAATCAAGACCACAGGAATCAATCATTGGGTCTATTTGCCAGATTCGTTGATCTTTACGGGCGTCGAATTGAAAGAACCAACCACGGACGTTGGAACGCTTGGAACGCTTGAAATGTTAAATGTATCGCTTGAGCGTTATGTTAAGCATTTGCATGTCGGGCCCTACTCAACCCTTGGTGCGACTTGGATGCAGTTAATGGAAGAACTCAAGAAACGCTGCGAGAAATCGGAATACCCCAATCTAGAAATCTATGGACACTGGAATGCTGACGAGGCGAAGTGCGAAACCACTATTTTGATCGGTCTCGCGCAGTGAAAGTGATCCGAACAAAGCGTCTTGGCGAGCTTTTATCGAAGACCCGGAGTCGAAGGCCCTTTCGCGTTAACCATGATGTATTCAAAGTAACCAGTGAGCCAATACAAAGTCGGATCAATCGCTACGACTTTCGGTGACGCAATGCAAAAAAACCATTGATGATAGGTCGGTTATCCGACTTGCTCTTTATCAAATGTCGCAAGAAATTCATGTCATCAA
>JAYVPE010000397.1:0-4632 GCA_043757575.1 Pirellula sp. | reverse complement strand
CGATGGCCAGCAAGCCGTTAAACGACTTTCGCATATCGACATCGCGAGTGTAGAGAAAGACTCGAAGCGGCAGACCATTGAGTGACATCATGAGAGCGATCCTCAGTCACGAACGAGAACGGATCGAAATGAACCTGAGTCGGACAGCGTGGTCGAGCAGAGGAGCAGCACCGACCTGATCGTACGCTGAGTTGGAAGCGGTCAAAGTGCTGTTTCCAGGTAGCAGCTTTGACGGAGTCTTGAGATCGGGTCACGAATGCCTCGGGAGTTGGTTTGGTTTCGGGGAAAGTAGCCAAGTTGCCACAAGCAAAAACTAACCCGCAAATCAAGCCCGCGCCGCCGAAATCTAACCCCGGTCATGATGGGCGATTACGACCATCCGCTAATGGTTTGGCCGATGCCTAGCGACGCACAATTTTATGGCGCCGAAGACTACTTCTTCCGATTGCATTCCGTCAACCTGTTCGAGCTTACCCTGGGATGCATAGTATTCGGTTAACGGAGCCGTCTGTGTTTTAAAGACATGTAGCCTCTCGCGAATCGTCTCGTAATTGTCGTCGGCTCGTCCGTCAACCTGAGCTCGTTTGAGTAGGCGTTGGATCAGCTCTTCCTCCACGACCTTCAACTCCAAAGCCATGTCCAATTGGATTCCTTGCTCCGCTAAATAATCGTCGAGCAATTGGGCTTGAATAATCGTTCGTGGAAACCCATCAAAGAGCGCTCCATTGACGCATTCCTCGCTTTGAAGTCGCTGAGCAACAATACGCATCACAAGATGATCGGGCGCGAGTTTTCCAGCATCAATGTACGATGCCACCCAACGGGATAACGCTGTCTCCTGACGCTTGACAGCACGAAGCATTTCGCCTGTGGAAAGGTGCGGTATCTTAAGCAACTCAACTAAGCGTTTACACTGAGTCCCTTTGCCTGCTCCCGGCGGGCCGATGAACACCAATCGCATTGCAGCGGCCCCTCCCATGCTGGCAGTAGATTTTTGACGAGTCAGCGACTATTGCTCAAGTAGACCTTTGTAATTTCGCATCAACAAGTGGCTATCAATTTTTTGAATCAAATCAAACGCAACGCTTACGGCAATCAAAAGTCCTGTTCCACCATAAAAAGCCGCAACACTGAACGACACCCCGAACTGTGAAGTGATGATTGTTGGAACAATGGCAACCACAGCAAGGAACGCGGCCCCGACGTAGGTTATACGAACCATCACTTTTTCTAGGTAGTCAGCAGTTCTCTTGCCTGGTCGATAGCCTGGGATGAACGCGCCCGAATCCTGCAAGTTTTGCGACATCTCCTTTGGATTGAACATGATCGAGGTCCAAAAGAAACAGAAGAAGAAAATGAAGATGATGTATAGCACGTTGTAGGAGAACGATGATCCACTGGTGAACATGCTAGACAACGATTGGAACATACTCGCGACAATCCCACTCCAACCGCCCGCCTCCTCTCCAGAGGCGAAATATTTCGCAAGCACACCAAAAACCAAACCAGGAATCATCAGCATGCTACTTGCGAAAATGATTGGCATCACACCAGATTGATTAATCTTAAGTGGCAAAAACTGCTTTGTTCCTCCGAATACCCGCCGCCCACGAACGTGCTTTGCACTCTGCATTTGTATCCGCCGCTGTGCCATCGTGATAAACACCACTGCAAACACTACACCAACGAACAAGAACGCAAGTACAATAAGGACGTCTGGCCCAATCGTGTTGTTGGACATTCCGCTAAGACCGCTAGACATGTTTTGACGCAAGTCCCACAGAGCTTTCGGCATTTGTGCCAATATCCCAGCCATGATCAATAGGGATACGCCATTGCCAATCCCATATTCATCAATCTGCTCACCTAGCCACATCAGAAACATCGAACCGGCAGTCATGATCGCAACGGTGGTTATCGTCCAGCCAAATGAAAGCTGAGATCCACCAAGAAAAACAGTGGAAACAGGCGAGTTTTCCACCGTTACTACTTGGAATTGCAGATAAGCCCAGCTCTGCACTAAACAGATAACAACCGTCAAATACCTCGTGTATTCGTTGATCTTTTTCCGTCCGACCGCCCCCTCTTTTCGCAACTGCTCGATAGGTGCCCACACAGTTCCAAGAAGCTGAAAAATAATCGATGCCGATATATAGGGAGCAATTCCCAATCCAAAGATCGTAAGGGAGCGAAGATCAGTCGCCGAGAACAAAGCAACTTTGTCTAAAAAAGACTTCATGTCTCCCGACATGGCCATTTCGACGTCCATTAATATAGGTAGCCGAACGTGATAGCCAATTCGGTATACGGCCAATAAGAACAGGGTCAGAAAAATCTTCTGACGCAGTTCTGGGATTGAGAAAACTACTCTAAGCTTTTCAAACATGTCGTCATGTTCCTGCGAGTGGTATGAGGCCCATGCCTCAAAAGTAATGGCCGACATTGATCATGCGTCAACGCCGGCCATCACATTGTTTCGGATATTCGTTTTTGTTGCTAGCCTAATTCGCGGCAATCAATATTACCGTAACTTTTTAGATGACTTTAGCTACTAGCCTCAATCTTCAACGCCGCAACACGTTCTTTTGGAGTACGCTTTGCAGCAATAATCTCAATGCTACCGCCAGATTTCGCAATCTTTTCCTTGGCAGATTCACTAGCCCTAGTAACAGTGAACTTTAAGACTTTGGTCAGCTCGCCGTTGCCAAGAATCTTGATCTCGTCACAACGAACCTTTACTAATCCCTTTTCTCGGAGGGTCGTGGCAGTCACTTCCTCGCCAACCGCAAACACTGCATCAATGTCTTCGAGATTCACCCCGAAAACAATTTCAGCCCAGCGATTGTGGAAACCACGCTTTGGAATTCTCCGTACGAGCGGCAAATCGCCACCATTGAACATCGGATGACGCGAGTAACCAGAACGCGATTTGTGTCCGTTATGACCGCGCCCCGAAGTCTTGCCGGTCTTACTTCCGATACCGCGACCAATGCGTTTTCGCGACTTGTTGGTAACGACGTCTTTGTTGATTTCTTCCAGATTCATGACAGTTTAACGCCTCGGAGTCGTTCGACATCTTCACGCGTTCTAAGTTGCGACAACGCGTCAAAGGTCGCTTTAATCAGTACGGTTGGATTGTTGGAGCGAAAGCTCTTGGTCAAAATATCTTGGATTCCTACCGCTTCGCAGACGGCTCGCACCGCTTGACCGGCAATGATACCAGTGCCGGGACTAGCGGGCATCAACAAAACGTGCGCGGCACCAAAATGTCCAGAAACTACGTGTGGGATGGTTCCATTTAAAAGTGGAACGTTGATCATCGCACGATTGGCACCCTTTTGCGCTTTTGCAACACTAGGCGGAACTTCGTTCGCTTTGCCGTAGCCGTAGCCAACGCGACCTTTGCCGTCTCCGACAACCACTAGGGCAGCGAAGCTAAAACGCCGACCGCCTTTGACCACAGCGGCGCAACGCTTGATCTTTAGCACGCGATCGATTAGATCGCCTTGTCCGCCACCACCTGATGAATTGTTTGCCACTTTATTGATCGCTCCGAATTAAAATTCTAAACCAGCTTCGCGGGCCGCATCGGCGAACGCCGCTACGCGACCATGGTACTTGCACGAACCTCGGTCCAATGCAACTTGTTTGATCCCTGCTTTGATTGCGCGCTCAGCCACAATCTTTCCTAGCTTTGTCGCAGCCTCACAGTTGCCGCCGTATCCGATTGTCGACCGTAATTCTTTGTCTCGGGACGAAGCCGAAACCAAAGTCTGACCGGTTGTATCATCGATAACCTGGCAAGCAAAATTCTGCAACGAACGAGTGATGCTCAATCGAGGACGCCATGTTGTACCGCGAACTCGCTTACGCACGCGAAACGCACGTCGCTCACGCTGCCCGTCCACAACTTTTCGAATATCCACTTCAAACCTCTATCATCTTGACGCGATCAATTGCGTCCCGAAAAATCTAAAAATTGTACTGTTAACTTGGACTAAGGCCTGCCTGCCAGGCAGAACCTACTAGGTTGCACTCTTGCCAGCCTTAAGCTTGACCTGTTCGCCAACATACCGAACACCCTTGCCTTTGTAAGGCTCTGGTTTGCGGAGCGATCGAATATAGGCTGCGAACTGACCCACGGCCTGCTTATCGCAACCCTTGATGTTGATGTGTGTCTGGTCTGGACATTTAACGTCGAGAACATCTGGAATCGGAAGATGCAACTCATTCGCAAAACCAACTCGCAACTGTAAAATCTTGCCCTTGATCGCCGCTAAATATCCAACGCCAATAACTTCGAGCTTCTTCTCGTATCCGCTCTTGACGCCCAAGATCATGTTGTTGATCAATGCTCGCGTCAAACCGTGATACGCTCTCGACTCGCGCTCATCGTCATGACGAGTCACATCGATGGATTTCCCATCGCTGCTCAAGGCAACATCGATTTCTTCTCGATGGGTAAAGGACAGCTTACCCAATGGACCTTCGACATCAACCTTTCGGTCGGCGATCGCAACTTTTACTCCATCAGAGATGGGGATTGGCTTTTTACCTACGCGGGACATTACGTTCTACTCTCACTGTCTTGGAATGTATTGCACAAGCGAATCGCTTGCAGTCTTCCTAAAT
>JAYVPE010000396.1:0-4670 GCA_043757575.1 Pirellula sp. | reverse complement strand
ATGGTGCGCTCGACGCATGCCGGATCGTGAGTTTGAATGTCGTCGCTTGGGAACTGCCATTTTTAGTACTCAAACAAAATTAGTTAGAGAAGTGCTTGTTTTTTCAAGGAGCAAGAGGTTACGAATCAAACCCATAACTGTCAAGCCGAAAGGACGCGCCGGATCAAAACCCCGCTCGCTTGACCCTGCGAAGAATAGGAAAGACTTACAAACGCTTCCCCTGCTGAGGCGGCACTATCAGCCACGGTAATAGGGCAGGCGGAATCCAAATCGTCGCAATTGAGCAATGGGAACAAGATTTGACGATCCAACGCGAGGCAACTCGCTACGATTTCGACGGCTGCACTTCCAGCCCCAAGATTGCCAAAATAGCTTTTCGCACTTGTGACGGCTATTTTTTCGTCGGCGAAACCGTCCTGAATCCCTTTAGCTTCGGAACGGTCCGAATCGATTTCGCCCTTCCCGCACGCATGAACGTGGCAATTCCCTGACTCGAGTTTTAGACCCGCAGATTGACCTTTTGCCATCAAACCAGAGACTACATTTTTGGTAGCAATACGGACGAAGTCCCTAGATTTCCCAGCGATAGTGCTGCCAACGGCCGAGCCGACGCCTCCAATTACCTCGCCCCAGATCTTTGCACCGCGAGCAACGGCGTTCTCAAGCGATTCCAAAACCAACGCACCTGCACCTTCACCGAGGACGGAACCATCTCGTGCAGCATCAAACGGGCGAGACATTTTACCTGGATCAGTCCGCGGACTTGCCAGTTTTTCAGAGACGGAAAAATGAAGTGCTCGCAACGGTTCCAAACGCGATCCTGTCGCACCAGCCAGCATGACATCAGCAGCCCCGCGTCGAATCGTTGCTACGGCCTCTACGATGGCGGAAGCACTGCTTGCTTCACGGATCGTGACCGAGTTGCTTGGTCCACGAAGATCGTTGTAGATGGCAACATGGCTCGCTGGCATATTCGGTAAATATTTCAAAAGCCAAAGCGGATTTACCTTAGGTCGCCCTTCGGTAGGCCACCGCAGCAATTGAAAGTGCTTTTCCGCGTCAAAGCAAGCAGCCACTCCATCGGAAAATTCTTCTGGGCGAGTAAGGATGTAATCGCTACCGTAGACGATTCCGGTTCGCTCAGGATTGCGGCTTTCCGGAGCGGCGAGCCCGCTATGAGCAAGTGCCAATTGGCAAGCGGCCACGCCCATTTCGATTTCTCGGCACATTACCTTTTGGTTCTTCTTGATTGCTCGCTGAAGCGATTTTTCGAGAGGCCCGAAGTTTTCGATATCGCCGGTGAAGCATTTAGCTTGCCCACCGTAACGCACGTCGATCCCACCCTCGGGCAAGCAGTCCAAGTTGGATATACCAGACTTTTTGTCGACAAGGTTTGTCCAAAACGTTTCTAGGTCCCGACCGAGTGGGCAAACGACACCCAGGCCGGTGATTACAACGCGTCGGATTTGGTTAGACATCATCAAGAATTGGAGCAAGACAAAACGGGAGTTATTGATTTTTTCTATGCGATCAGCATAACCGGCAGCCAGTGATTCTACAACCAAAGCGATTCGAGTAGTTGGTTTCAGTTGAACTTGACACCGAACGCGACAAGTTGACAATCCAATGAACCTAAGGACGGTTAGCTCAGTTGGTTAGAGCACCACGTTGACATCGTGGGGGTCGTTGGTTCGAGTCCAATATCGTCCATTGATTGAACTAATAAATTCGCGGGGAAACCGCTAGTTTCACTGGTTTTTGATTGGTCAAAGTCTTCCGGTGCGTTGTCGTTGCGTGCTTCTTGCAGAGCGCCGTTTGTACCGCAAAACAAAGCCGCGCGCGTCGGATTTGTACCGCGACTTGTAGAAGCTTTCGAGTAGTCATCCTCTGTCACCAGCAAATAACTCTTCTTCGCGACGGCTACACTGTTGCCAAGCCACGCGCAAACAACGTGCGTAGGGTGTTCATGTTCTAGCTCAGTTTGTCGGCTTGCCCGCATCGAATGGAACAACCTCGCCCACGGCTGAACGTTGGCCTTGGTGATCAGCTTTAGGAGCTGCGTCCGAAGATTCGCGTTCTTCCAACCTTCGCCGGTATCTGCGGCGTCCCGGTAGGCTTGCTTGTCGACAACATACTCGCTCGAGGGCGCTTTCTCCCACGCATCACGAAGAAATGGCAATAGCTCCGGAAAGATGGGGCAAGTTCGGACCCCGCGCCCTTCATGGTGTTCAACCTTAGGTTCGGGGATATGCATTCGATTTCGTTGCCAGTCGATGTCGGCCCACTTCAGTGAAAGAACCTCTGACGGGCATCGCAAGCCGCCGAATCGACTTAGAGCAATGATTACCTGCCAAGTCGGATCGGCAATGTCGAGAACTCGCTGAACTACATCCCTGGGGACCTCAACATTGGATTTAGTCGATGAATTCGGGGTTCGTACCTCCGCAAAAGGGTTTTCGGTAATCCACTTGAATCGCAATGCGTACCGAAAAATCTGCTTTGAAAAGCTAATCCGCTTATGGATGGTCGACGACTTCATTCCCTTGGCCTTTAGTGCATCGTGGAAAGCGTCTGCGTGTCCGGCGGTAACTTCAACTATTCGAATACCTTTCGGCATCAAGTTATTCAGGTTGTCGATTACCTGCACCCAAACACCAATCGTACCTGGCTTCTTACCTGGCGATTTCTTTTCCATGAACTCGGTCAATAGCTCCGAGAGCAACTGCGATTTTGGTTTTTCCTCAATTGGTTCGGGTTGTGGAGCGAGCCCAACTACTTCCAGCTTGATTCGTACGTACTTTCCTTCGTTAGCCAGCCAAGATGCGTCGTCTTGATCCATCGACCGGCCAAGTATCTTTGCAGCAAGTAACGACTCAACGCGCGTCTTGATTTTCTCGGCATCCTTGGCGCTACACTTGCCCAAGTGGATGGACTTCCGGCTTTTGTCGGCGTCATAAAAAAGGATTCTTCGGACGCCGGTTTTCGATTTCGTGATTGATGCCATTGGATTACTTTCGTTCTTCTGTTGCTGTTGCTGATTGTTCACTATTTAGGATTGAAAATGGAATTATCGGCGCAAACCTTCAAGGCAAAACTTGCGGGCGCGGTAAGCAGTCGCCATACTCGAAAAGCCGGCATTTGCTCGTCGAAGACATAAATGCTTCGGAGTCGCATCATGGCGTAGGAGGGGGGTCGGTTTTCTTTGCATGCTGCTTTCGTTCGTCCTTTTCTATCGCTGCTACCATTGCTCGGTGGCCTGCTTCAACCCGGGCGGCTGCCTCCGGACCTAAGTACCATTCGCTCCGTTGCGGCGGCTGTGGCTCGACTGGCAACGTTTCCGGGGGCGATTCTTCCGCCCTGCCCTGCATGCGGATTGCGTTCTTTGCTTCCAACTCTAACAAACACGCTTTTTCACGGTCGCTCAGCGCATTGCCCAAATCGATCGCCTCATGCAACTCGTCCAGATTGATAGCGTCAATCAAACTTTGATCGCAATCACTTATTTCCGGTTGGTTCGTAAGCGGGTACTGCGTTCTATCAAGCATCACGCCGCCCTGCTTCCGATGTTGCGGAAACACCATGCTCCGTCATCGGTTCATCAGTCGTAACAACCCAGCTTGAAGGGTACGGAACGCCTGTCGGCCAAATAACCATTCCGCCATCGCGACTCTTTTTTGCCCAGGATACCGAGAACATCGCGGCATCCTTGAACGTCATGCGTTCGCGAACAACTAAGAAATCCCCGCTTTCGGGATCAACAACCAAAACATCAACCCGCATTCGCTTGACTTGGCATTTCTTGCCATCGCGTCGCAATCGCTGAGCAAAGCGGCAAGCATTGACATGACGCCTAAATAGCCTTCGCTTTGGCTCCCCTTTGGGATTGCGGTAGCAAACAACCCATTCACCAACTAAACTTTTCATCGTTCTTTCCTCTTACGAAAGGTTAGGACCACGGCCTCGGATGTTGAACGCATCGCGGGGCCACTTTTGTTAACTTGACTTGATTCTAGCGTTTATACGTAAAACGTCAATACTATTTAGTCGGGAAAACTGTTCGAACCGCGATTCCGAAAACTCCGGCGATTGCAGGTATCGCATTTAGTGGCGGTTCTGCATTGGAGGATTCCCAAAGGTAGTAAGCTCGAAGCGTACATTCGTACCCCGCCCGCGTGATCGCTTCCGCCATTTGTTCGCCGGTGAGTCCTTGTTTTTCCCTCAGCATTCGCAGTCGTGCGGCAAAGCGGCCTGAGTAGCTTGTTTGGTCAATTGGTTTTGCTGGTCTGGCCATTCGTGGTTATCTGCTTGCCGTTTCGAACTAGAATTTTCGTTTCGGTCTAGATTCTAGTTGCTTTGACTTGCTTAGCGTATGAAGTAACAATATTTAAGTTGTCGGATTAAGGTCATTTTTCGCGGTGCTAATAACCCGATCGTCTCGAACGTACGAAGAGGGATTAGTCCGGCAATTCTTTGCTAATTGGGTCGAATGTTGTTTTACGCATAGAAACTAATGAAAGAGGCGCTGCGCTCATTCGATAGAAGTCTGATTGCTCTTGGCTGCCGTCTTGCTGTTGTTCGGTTGGCCCGCCTTGTCGCTTTTCGGCTTGCTGTTCCATCGCTTGCAACGCCAGAGGCTTGTGGCTGATTTCGTATTCCTCTGCCTTACCGAA
>JAYVPE010000395.1:0-17835 GCA_043757575.1 Pirellula sp. | reverse complement strand
TGGCTCACCCCAAAGCCTCAAGGAATCAGCAGCACGTCGAGATCGGAAATTCGCAAGAGGCCAAAACGCAGCCGCCTGCTGCTTTGTCGTTAATTAGGATTTGGATCAGGTCCATAATTCAATGGCGATGAAATGTAGGATGAGCGATCGCATCTATCGAAGGTCCAGCGTAGATACTTCGCCCGCCGTCGACCGGTAGACAAACACCCGTGATGTATTCGTTTGTTGCCAGAAAGTAAGCAGCTTGTGCAACGTGCTCCGGCTGGCCATGGCGTTTTAGGAGACATTGTTGCAGTATTGCATTTGCCCTTTCTGGTAAAATGGATTGGTCCAACATCACGGGACCAGGCAGTATCGCATTAACTCTTACGGCAGGATTCCGTGTTGCCAACTCGATCGCTAAAGAACGAGTCATCGTTTCGATCGCTCCCTTGCTTGCAAAGTATGCAGAAAAGTCTGGGTATGGACGCAACACGGCCCAATCTCCGACTAATACGATTGCTCCACCGCTGGGCTGTGATGTCATATGCAAACCGGCAGCTTGGCTGCATAGGAAAGTACCTAGTGTATTCACTTCGAACTGCCGCAGCACATCTTGTGCCGTAGTGTCTTCAAAGGATCGCCAATCCCATACGGCAGCTGAATTGACTAAAACATCGAGTCGTCCGAAATGTTGAACAATGCGTTGCACCGACGTTTTTGCGAAATCCGGCTCTTCCACACAACCGCGAACGACAATTGCATCGTTACCAGCGTGGATCATCTCCGAAGCGCTTTGGTTTGCGATTTCGAATGAGGTGTTTGCGTGGAGAGCTATTCGGTATCCCTGAGACGCAAAGTGTTTTGCGATGACTTGACCGATCCGAGGTGCTCCGCTACCCGTGATCCAAGCGACAGGTTTTTCTCGCGTTTCCAGGTTTGACTCCGCTTTGATTGGCAGGGTAGCATTTGCTTCAGCATTATTGTTATTCATAGATTTGCGTTATCCTATGCGGAAAATCAGCGTTGCGCAGTAGCTTTGGCCTAGTCTGCGTACAAATTACGGTGCCGTAGGAACATCTGGGGTGCCCATGCGTTACTACACGGACTAGAATCAAGGATTGTTCATTTCCCCAGAAATTTTCGTCCCCGCCTCCCGGCGGAATTGCAGCCGTCCAGTCGAGGAGCCCGTAGTGAGGCAAGCACTGATTAGCGATATTCACGGCAATTTTGAAGCTCTTCAAACTGTGTTGGCGGATATTGCAAGCCAATCCGTTGACCAGATTATTTGCTTAGGAGATATCGTAGGTTACGGACCTAACCCTTGTGAATGCCTTGACTTAGTGATGAAGAAAACGGCGTTTACTATTCTTGGAAATCACGATCAAGCTGCACTTTTCGATCCCGAAGGGTTCAATCCCGTCGCGCTCCGGGCTATTTATTGGACGCGAGATCGGTTGGACGCTGGGATTTTGAGCGTAGTGAATAGGCGGTGGGACTATTTGAGTGAGTTGCCGAAATTGCACCACCAAGACAAATTTATGTTTGTTCATGGTTCGCCTAGGGATCCGACCAACGAATATGTGTTCCCGGAAACTATTTACGACAAAAACAAAATGGAGAGCATCTTCACCAGAGTTCCGCAGTATTGTTTCCAAGGGCATACACACATGCCGGGGATTTTCACACCGGACCTGGAATTTATCAAGCCGTCACAATGCGATGGCGTGTTCGCTCTTGGTAAGGAAAAGTTGATGGTGAATGTAGGTAGCGTTGGCCAACCGCGGGACGAGGACAATCGAGCTTGTTACGTAATTATCGACCACGACGCCCGAAAGCTGTTTTTCCGTAGAGTCGAATATGATTTTGAAATCACTTGCCAAAAGATTTATGGCGTAAGTGAACTCGATAATATGCTTGGCGATCGTTTGCGCACTGGGCGCTAAATTGGGATATTCCCTCACTCCAATAGAGAAACATCCATTCGTGCGCACTGCAATCGTAAGCGACGTTCATGGTAACTTGGAAGCGCTGCAATCTGTATTGATGGATATAGAGTCACAGCATTGCGAACGGATCGTTTGCCTCGGTGACGTCGTCGGATATGGTGCAAACCCATGCGAGTGCCTCGATATCGTTTCGAAGTTTGAACAATGCGTTTTGGGGAACCACGACTACGGTGCGTTGATTGACCCCGAAGGCTTTAGTACGGCAGCGGAACAAGCCATCTTCTGGACGCGAAAGCAGATCGAAAATAACACACATCCTGCGGAGGCCCAGCAACGTCTTGAGTTTTTGGCTCGTTTGCCTCGTACCATTTCAGAGGAAAATATACTTTTTGTACATGGTTCGGTTCGGAATCCGCTCAACGAATACGTATTCCCGGAGGATGTCTTCAATCGTCGCAAGATGGAGAAGCTCTTTTCTATGATCCAGGGTTACACTTTTCAAGGCCATACGCATGCCCCTGGCGTTTTCACTACCAACATGCAGTTTCTGAGGCCAGATGAGTTCGGGTATCAGATGAAATTGCCCAACGACAAAGCGATGATCAACGTCGGGAGCGTTGGACAGCCACGCGATGGTGATTGGCGCAGTTGCTATGTGATACTTGAGTATCCCAATATTGAATTCCGGCGTGTCGAGTACGATATTGACATAGCCGTAAGCAAAATATTTGCGATTCCTGAACTCGATAACTTTCTTGGCGAACGACTTCGCGAAGGTAGGTAGCGGGCGACAAACACGCCTGAGCACCGTTCCGTTAGTTCCCAATTCCTGGCTTTGTAAGAAAATTAATGATAGCCAAGAAGCGGCTTCAAACGGTTGCGTCAGGCTTGCCTGATGATTAAATTCCGTACCTGTGAAACTAAAGTTTTTCTGATTCAATGACAATGCCTGACGCAATAGTGCCTGACGCAATAGTGCCTGACGCAACAGAAACAAGCAAACAGATATCAGCAAGAGTACAAAAATCCGTTTCGGCTACTCCGCTGCGGAGGTGGTCGTGGCGGGTCAAAGTGATGTCGATTGGATTTGGATTCCTAGTTGCGATTGGGATTCTGGAGCCCGCTCTCCGAATTTTTGGGATTGGTTACCCCAATTTTTACGAACCTGATCCGTACTGCGGATCGCGATTGCGAAAAGGAACGTCTGGCGTCTGGACGAAGGAAGGGCACGGAAACATATCCATCAATTCACTGGGTTTTCGAGGCCCGGAGATTCATTCAAAGGCGGCTGATGTATTCCGAATTGTAGTGGTAGGTGACTCCTTCATTGAAGCGCTTCAAGTTGATCAGGCTGAAACATTTTGCGTTCAACTACAAAACTTGCTAAACGAAAAAAGCAGGACTGTGTTGCGAACTTATGAGGTCATCAATTGTGGCGTTTCGGGCTATGGGACAGCCCAGGAGTTACTTTTGCTGCAGAATTATCTGATACCATTGAATCCAGATGCAGTGCTGCTAGCTGTCTTTCCAGAGAACGACGTGCGGAACAATAGTAGAGCACTGGAAAGAGATTTGGCCCGTCCCTATTTCACCCTGGCGGAAAGCGGTGATCTCGTTTCTGACATGTCGTTCCGCTCATCGCAGCTTTGGACCGTTTGCAATACTCCATATGAGCGAATCAAGGCAGCGATTGTCAATCGCTCGCGGATCCTCCAAGTCGCTCAGGAAGCTAAACGCTCGAGTACGGTTCAACCGAACCCAACGAATAGTGTTGAATCGAATCTTATTGCAAGCGTGAACGATTCGCGATATGTCTATCGGCGTTCTGAAATTGTGGATCCAACAGAGAAAGCAGCATGGGCTGTGACGGAACGATTGATTTATGCATTCACTGAGGAATGTCGTTCGCATCGCATAAATGTGTTTCTATTCAACGTGTCTTCCTCGATCCAGGCGTGGCCGGATCCTGCCCTTCGAAAACGTGTTGCACTAGCTTGTAGTGTTGAGGACTTTTTTGAGTCGGAGCACTGGCTCCGGAAGGTTTGCGAGAAAGTCGATGTTCCATTCTTCCCGTTAGCATCGGCGATGCAGGTGGAAGCCGAGCGACGTGGTACGTTCTTACATGGTTTCCACAACTCGACCGAAGGGGCGGGCCACTGGAATCAACTTGGAAACGCCGTAGCTGCGAGGCTCGTGTCCGAGTGGTTATGGCAAAAGCACCTGTCGTCGCAATAATCGTTTTAGTTTGACCGTTCTTGTAGCGTTGGGCTCGATCTTTTACGATCGCTTCCTTGCTAATTCTTCAATTGTGAAAGGACGTTCGAATTTACGGTCGCACCAACATGACGCGGCAAGCTACGCAACCCATTTAGGTTGCTAGCTTCTTGTAGCGGAAGCGATGAGGCTCATCGGCTTGCATGCCCACTCGATCGCGTCGTTGTTGTTCATAGGTCTGGAAATTTCCTTCGCACCAGTGAACGTAACCGTCACCCTCGAAAGCCAAAATGTGCGTCGCGATTCTATCGAGGAACCATCGATCGTGAGAGATTACCACGACGCAGCCAACGAAGCCGAGGATCGCTTCCTCGAGGGCTCGCAGTGTATCGATATCCAAATCGTTCGTCGGTTCGTCGAGGAGCAAAACGTTGCAGCCGCGTCGCAGCAGTTTTGCCAAGTGCACTCGGTTGCGTTCCCCGCCGGATAGATTACCGACCTTCTTTTCTTGGTCGGTACCTTTGAAATTGAACTTCGACACGTACGATCGTGAGTTCATTTTCTTGCCTCCGAGATCGATCCAATCGTGACCACCAGAAATCTCTTGATACAGTGTGTTTGTATCGGTGAGTGAATCGCGAGATTGATCCACGTAACCCAATTCGACAGTGTCACCGATTCGCAAAGTTCCCGCATCCGGTTTGTCTTGACCAGTGATCATGCGGAACAAAGTGGTCTTGCCAGCACCGTTGGGACCAATCACACCAACAATACCACCGGCAGGTAGACGGAAAGTAAGATTGTCGATCAGCACGCGATCGTTATAGGATTTGGTAACTCCTTCGGCGTGTACAACCACCTCGCCAAGGTGTTTGCCTGGCGGAATTTGAAACTCTAGCTCGTCAGGTCGCTCCTCGAACTGCTGTGCAGCGAGTTGTTCGTACGAGCTGATACGCGCTTTATTCTTGGCTTGCCGGGCGCGCGGTGACATGCGGATCCACTCGAGTTCTTTATCGAGTGTCTTTTGTCTCGCTTGAGCCGATTTCTGTTCGATCACTAGCCGTTTCTGCTTTTGTTCCAGCCAAGATGTGTAGTTGCCTTCGAACGGAAAGCCCGAGCCACGATCTAATTCAAGAATCCACTGAGCGACGTTGTCCAAAAAATAGCGATCATGCGTAACTGCGACAACGGTTCCCGCGTATTGAGCCAGATGCTGCTCGAGCCAGTTGACCGCCTCTGCGTCGAGATGATTCGTTGGTTCGTCGAGCAAAAGCAAGTCTGGTTGTTGAATCAGCAGCTTGCACAATGCTACACGACGCAGTTCGCCTCCAGAAAGCTTATCAACACTTGCATCCCCTGGTGGCAGGTTCATAACTGCCATCGACATTTCCACTTGTCGGTCAAGGTCCCACAAATTTTGTGCGTCGATGATATCTTGCAGCTTGGCCATCTCGTCGCAAAGCTTTTCCATCTTCTTGTCATCGGTCACTTCGCCGAGCAAGTTGGAGATTTCGTTGTATCGATCAATGATCGCGCGACGGGGAGCGACCGCTTCCTCAACGTTTCCTTGTACGTCTTTGTTAGGATTGAGTTGCGGTTCCTGCGAGAGATAGCCGGCGGTGTAACCGTTAGCAAGTCTTGCGGTACCGTCGAAGTTCTTGTCGGTGCCAGCCATGATTCGCAGTAATGTGCTTTTTCCAGCACCATTGGAACCGAGGACTCCGATTTTGGCTCCAGGATAGAATGCGAGAAAGATGTCCTTAAGAACTTCTTTTTGACCGTGACGCTTGGTCAAGTTTTCGATTTGAAAAATGTACGAACGACTCATTGCGTATTTTTATTCCCATTCAATGGTTGCTGGTGGTTTGGAGCTAATGTCGTAGCAGACTCGGTTGACGCCCCGCACTTCGTTGATAATACGAGTGGAGATGCGAGCAAGCAAATCGTATGGCAGGTGACTCCAATCTGCCGTCATGAAATCGTCCGTGTTGACGCAGCGGACCGCAATCACATTTTCGTACGTTCGAGCATCACCCATGACGCCAACGCTTTGTGATTCCAAAAGTACCGCGAATGCTTGTGAAGTTTGTCGGTACAAATTGGCGTTCTTGATTTCGCAAACGACGATTGCGTCCGCTTCACGAAGAACATCGAGTTTCTCTTTCGTAATGTCGCCAAGGCAGCGGACGGCAAGTCCGGGTCCTGGGAATGGGTGTCGCCACACTAAGTGCTCGGGCAAGCCCAGTTCTACACCGAGTTTTCGAACTTCGTCCTTGAACAAGTCTCGCAAAGGTTCGATCAATTCAAAGCCAAGTTCTTCTGGCAGACCGCCGACGTTATGGTGCAACTTGATCGTCGCGGATGGGCCATCTGCGGCTGCACCGCTCTCGATGACGTCAGGATAAAGTGTGCCTTGGGCAAGGAACTTGGCACCGTTGATTTTCTCGGCTTCCTCTTTGAAGCTATCGATGAAAGCATGTCCTATGCGGCGGCGCTTTTCTTGCGGGTCACGAATTCCTGCAAGGGTATGGAGGAACCGCTCGCTTGCATCTACCACCCGCAAGTCGGCTTTGAAGTGGTTCGTGAACTCCGAGATGACGGCCGATTGCTCGTCTTTTCGGAGAAGACCATTATCGATCAAGATGCATGTAAGCTGCGGTCCGATAGCCCTATAGATCAAGGCCGCTGTCACGGCTGAATCGACTCCGCCAGACAGGCCGCAGATAACTCGTTCGTTGCCAACGACGGCTTGAATCTGTTCGATCGATCGCTGGGCAAAATCGCTCAAATGCCATTTTCCTTCGCAATGGGCGATGTTGTAGAGAAAATTATGAATGAGAGTTCCGCCGAGTGCTGTGTGCGAGACTTCAGGATGGAATTGCAATCCATATATTGGCTTCGTTTTGTGTTTGACTGCAGCGAAAGGGCAAGTCGACGTCGACGCAAGCGTTTCGAAGTCGTCGGGAAGTGAGTGCACTTGATCGCCATGACTCATCCAGACGTCAATTTCATGCGGGAAGCCAGCGAAGAGTTTTTCCATCGATGCAATTTCGAGACGGGATCGGCCAAATTCGCGAGCCGGGCATTTTTCGACCGCACCGCCAAGGGCTTGCGAGGCGAGTTGCATCCCGTAGCAAATACCCAAGATAGGCACGCCGAGCGAAAAAATGCGAGGATCGCATTTCGGGGCGTTTTTTTCATAAACACTGGCCGGGCCACCGGAAAGGATGATCGCAGAGGGCTTGCGAGCCATGATCACCTCGGCCGCGACATCGTGCCGGATTAGTTCGCAATAGACATTTTGGTCTCGTACACGACGAGCGATGAGCTGTGCGTACTGGGCACCGAAGTCGAGAACAAGGACGCGCTCGCTGAGAAGATCGTGGGAGACGTTGGTGGTTTTTTCGGGACTTGAAGCCCCATTGGAACGGTTATTCATGGATGAACATGCTAAAAGTGCTGGCCGGTTATGGTCCAAGCATCAAATAATGGAAAACCCAAGAGTATAGCGACTTTTTGATTGGCGGATACCCAATTTAGCTTTATGTCGCATGCCAAAAGGCCTAAGCGGAAAAGGCAGTTGGTACACGCTATCTTCATTACCTAGGAGTTGAGCGTTGCTAGTTGCTACAATAAGAGCTCTTGGATTGAAAAACCTCCCCCAATGGAAATGAACCGAATGCGATTAGAACTTTTACTCACGATTGCCGTCTTCGCTTGCTTTTGCAACTCGACTTGTTTTGCCGAACGGCCAAGCCAAATACCCCTTTGGACGAATGGCGCTCCAGGTTCCGTTGAACGCATGTCGGAGGAGGAAAAGGAAGACTTGGGGCCGGGCAAGTGCAATGTCACGAATATCCACAACCCGTCCATCACTCCCTATTTGCTTACCAAGAAGGGGTCAAGCATCGCGGTCGCGCCAACACCTGCCATATTGATATGCCCAGGTGGTGGTCACCGAATGCTGTGCATGGGACATGAGGGGTATGATCTTGGCCAATGGTTTGCCGATCATGGGATAGCAGCCTTTGTTTTGAAAAACCGATTGGCGAGGGAAGCTGGCTCGACATACACCGTGGACGAGCATGCGATGGCTGACACTCGGCGAGCATTGAGAACGATTCGAAGCAAAGCCAAAGAGTGGAATGTTAATGTTGCGAAACTAGGCGTGCTGGGATTTTCGGCGGGGGGCGAACTTGCCGCTTTGGCTGCGATGGAATCAGACGATGGCAGAAGTGACGCTAACGACCCAATCGAACGCATGGGAAGCCGGCCCGACTTTCAAGTGCTAATTTATCCCGGCAGCTCAAGCCGTTTTACAGTTCGAAAAGGAATGCCACCGGCCTTCATTGCATTGGGAGCAAAAGATCGGGATGATATCTCGATAGGAATGGCGCAGCTTTACTTGAAATACAAAGCTGAAGGGGTTCCAGCGGAGTTGCACGTGTATTCCAATGCTGGACATGGATTTGGATACAGAACTGGCAGCACAGGCGGTGCGGGAGATTGGCCCTTGCGTTTACGCGAATGGATGATCGATAGTTCGATTATGCCGAAGGACTGAGTGCCAATCCAACGGATCACTTTCTAAGGACGTTACCGAGTGAATCGAAGTCAGGCGTTAAAGTTATTGACGGAGTGCACGGGTGACGACATCTGGTCGATCGAATATTGTCGCAAGCGTCTGGTTCCTGAAGCTTGGATCAACGAGCTTCGCGACGCTTACGAGAGCGGATTTGACTCTAACAATCAAACGATCTACTATCGGAACGAGGTGGTGAATCAATTCGAAGGAATCCGGGACGTGGATCTTGCATGCAAAATTGGGCAATTGCTTAAAGTAAATGTGCCTCGTATCGTTCAGCAACAGAATTCACGTACCGGCGTCGTTCGAGAAATCTGCGAAGCCATTGAAGATGGCGATACGTGAACGATTGAAGAGCGATCGACCCCATTTAGAATAGGCCAGGTATTAGACGTGATCGCACTTTTTGCATGTATTGTTGATATTCTGGATCTTGGCCGAGAAGTCGCTCTTCCGCAAAGATGCGAGGAATCTTGATCGTGTAGAGAATTGCGAACACGCCCAGATTCCATAGGGTTGGATTGAGCAAAAAGAATCCAGTGTGCAACAGTACATAACCCATGTAGATTGGGTGCCGAACCAAGCGGTAGGGTCCGGACATGCACAGTCCTCGATTGGCAGCGACCACTCCGAACCGTCGCCCCAGGGTGAGTTTGGAAATGAGTTGAATGGAGAGTCCAAAGATCGTCAGAATGATTGCGACTTTATCCCAGGCGTGAGTTTGCCCTGGAAAAGGACGAGCTAGCAGCGACAGGCAGGTCGCAGAAAAGGCCAGCGCCCAATCGCCAGGACGCAACGACAGGTTTTTCGCGCCGCGTCGAAACAAAACCATGAATACCATCATTGTTTCGGTGATCAGCAACATGACATCACCGATGACCACGCTTTGGCCGAAGTGGATCGCGTTTCCGATGGAAACCAAAAGGGCTTGTAGGAAACTACTAAACAAAAGCAGGATTGCTGCACGTTCCAATGTGTCCAAAACTCTGGACCGGATCACCGGATCTGTCCACCAAGTTCGCCATGCATCTGAACAGGCAAAACTGGGTTCATTGCTGGACGGTATGGAGGTTGGCATAATTCGCTGCAGTTCGGTGCGACTAAAAGATTGATCGTGGATTGGGAGCCCCTGGCGCGAGAATCGCACGGCCCCGGGGGCATGCTACGTTTGGATTCGTCGATTCCCGTCGCACAAAAGTTACCGCGCTGCTTCGCCGACGTCTTTGAAACTCCCGGAATTGCCCCCCAAAACTGAAGGATTATCTAAAGATTGCCGGATTTTCCGATTGTGACGGCTTTTTAAAACCGCGTTTTGACTTTAACAATCGAAAAGGGTGGTTACACTATCCGCAGACACTTTTCATTTCAGTACTTCATTCTCGATATTCCATTCGAGGGAGGTTGTTTCGGTGGCTTCGGGCAAATATCTATTTACGAGCGAATCTGTTTCCATGGGTCACCCAGATAAATTGGCTGACCGAATCTCCGACAGTGTGTTGGACGCTCTTTTGGCGCAAGACCCCATGAGCCGAGTCGCTTGTGAGACAGTTGTAACTACGGGATTGGCGCTAATCGTCGGCGAAATCACGACCAAAGCGATCGTGAACTACTCGGATATCGTTCGACAAGCCATTCTCGACGTCGGATACGACGACGACGAGACGGGCATTTCCGGCCGAACTTGCAACGTCATGGTCGCGTTGGATCGTCAAAGCCCTGACATCGCAATGGGCGTCGATAGCTCCGCCGACAACAAAGATATCGGTGCCGGCGACCAAGGACTCATGTTTGGCTACGCGTGCAACGATACTCCTGAGCTCATGCCGCTACCGATCGCGTTGGCTCACCGAATCACCAACCGGTTGACCGAAGCTCGTTTTAAAAAGGAAGTAAACTGGCTCCGACCGGATTCCAAAAGTCAAGTTACCGTTGCTTACGATGGCTTCAAGCCGATCGGCATCAACAACGTGGTTGTATCCACCCAACATGCTCCAAGTGTTACGCATAAAGAAATTCGCGAGTTTGTGATCGAAAAGATTATTAAGCCGTGCTTGCCACCGGCCATGATCACGAACGACATCATATACCATATCAATCCAACTGGTAACTTTGTGGTCGGTGGACCGCACGGTGACAGCGGTTTGACCGGTCGAAAGATCATCGTTGACACCTACGGCGGATGGGGACGGCACGGCGGTGGAGCCTTCAGCGGCAAAGACCCAACCAAGGTGGATCGGTCAGCAGCTTACATGGCTCGTCACGTCGCAAAGAACATCGTTGCGGCTGGCCTAGCCGATCGTTGCGAAATCCAATTCGCGTATGCAATCGGTGTCAGTAAACCTGTAAGCGTTCGAGTCGACACTCAGGACTCTGGTAAGGTCAGCGATGAACGCATTTGTGAAGTTGTCCAGACGTTCTACGATCTGACCCCGCGCGGAATCATCGAGTACTTGAATCTTCGACGACCCATTTACAGTAAGACTGCTGCTGGCGGCCACTTCGGTCGTTCGGAACCAGAATTCACTTGGGAAGACACTTCTAATGCAGCCAAATTAGCTGCTGCTGTTCGTGGCTAGAGCGGTGGTAACCAACCCCCGATCTAAACTCGGGGTGTTATTCATGCCCTCGGCCTTACGCCGAGGCTTTTTCTTTTAGTAACCATGCAAAGCCCACCCGGCATCACCTCCCGAATCCTCGCAATCATCAAGATTGCATTTCTTATTGCAATTGTTGCGTATTTGATTGCAACTTTTCCCAAAAAGAACTGGGATTCGTTGATACAGCAAGACAAGAACTGGTTCCTGCTCGGCCAAGCTTTTATCATCATTCTAATCGCGCATTTGTTTACTTTTTGGCGATGGCAAATCCTGGTGCAATCTTTGGGAGTAAAGTTCACTTTGATCGAAGCCATTCGGCTTGGTTTTCTTGGTACGCTCCTGAACTTGGTGAGTGTAGGTTCGGTTGGCGGAGATGTTTTCAAGGCAATTGAAGCGGCTCGGAAAGCCGAAACAAAACGAGCCGAAGTGGTCGCGTCAGTTTTGGTGGATCGGGCGCTGGGCTTACTAGGGCTGATCATGGTTGCTGGGATCGGGCTTTCGATTGCAACCACATTGTCGCCAAAGATGAAGTGGATTTTTCTGGGGGCGATCGTATTTAGTTGTATTGGCTTGGCGGTTCTTTCGATGATTGTGCTTTTCGGCCATCGCGTTCCCATTTTATGGATCAACCGCATTCCGTTTGCCGGACACACACTTCATCGCGTAGTTCACGCGTGCATGGTATTTCAAGGAAGGCCCAGGCTGGTTGTGGAGCTTTTGGGATCGAGCCTGATGGTTCACTGCTGTTTTACGATCGCATGCTCGCTCATTTCCAATTCGCTCTATGCCGAAACACCTTCACTGGCAGAACATTTCATGACCATTCCGCCAGCGATGGCTGCGGCGACGTTGCCGCTCACGCCGGGAGGTGTCGGCGTTCAAGAGATGGCAATCGACAATTTGTTTCGAGAGTTGCCGAATCTGCCGGAAGCTTTTTCGGGCTTAGTCGTTGCAGGTGTATTGCGAGCGTTGCTGTTGTGCGTGTCGTTGATTGGAGCTATCTATTACTTTACTGGAATCGGCAAGCGGTAGGTTTTGCTTAGCGCACTCCTAGTTAATTTCGCTTTCTGGGCGCTTCGTCAAATGGAGCTGCAAGTAGTTTGCGCGTTCGATGTTTCGATCTGTGACACTTAGTTTGTGGCCGCATAGTTTTTGAAGGTGTGCGGGTTGTGTGTGAATGAAAAGCTTATTCACCGTCGGTATCTTGACGTCGTCAATCAAGCCCAGATTCACTCCCATTCGAACCTTGCTCAAGTAGTGCATTGTCTCTTCGCTGCTGATCTTCTTTGCCGTACAGAGAATTCCAAGGGCTCGACTCACATTATCGTGCAGATCCTGTCGACTTTCATTAACGAGAAACTCTCTGGCTTTTCGTTCGTAGTCGATCAACCGAGGAACCACTTCACGCACTTTTGCAACGAGTGCCAATTCGTTCTTGCCAAGAGTTGTTTGGTTGCTGATTTGGTAGAAATCGCCCATAAATTGGGAGCCTTCGCCAAACAGCCCACGCACAGCTACGTTGATCTTATTGAGAGCCCGAAACACCTTGTCGATCTGTTTGGTCGCAACGAGGGCCGGCAAATGCAGCATGACGCTAACTCTTAAGCCGGTTCCGACATTAGTCGGACAAGCGGTCAAGTATCCTAGGCGTTTGTTATAGGAGTAGATTAGTTTGCTTTCGAGTTGATTGTCGAGTTGATCCATGCGTTGCCATGCCGACTCGAGGTCCAGCCCACTTTGCATGACTTGGAGACGCAGGTGATCTTCCTCGTTAACCATAATACTAAAGCGTTCTTTGGGGTCGAGAATGACCGCTCTGGCTCCCTGGCTTTCACTCAGCTCGTGGCTGATCAATTGCCGTTCCATCAAAAATTGGCGATCCAAATCGCCGAGTTTTGCAACGTCGACATACTCGGCGTCGGCAGACAATGGGAGGGAATCGAGTGCATGGTGAACCGACGTCGCGATCGCGATACGGTCCTTGGGCGTGCATTTGCGAATGAACGGAAACTCCGAGAGATTGCGAGCCAAGCGAATTCGGCTGCTCATTACAATGTCCGATTCCGGCCCTTGGCCACGCATCCATTCGCTGCTTTGGTTAGCTAGTTCCTCAAGTTTCACGGTCGATGTTTTCGTTGGAGTTACGCCATGCGGCAAATTAGTGAACGGAATTGGAGCACATCATACGATTGGCGGCTCCGATTGAAAATCATCGTCGAGTTCTTCTCGCTCTTCTTCGCTCCACGAGGATTCGTCGCCTGATTCTACCGCGGTTATCTTATCGCGCAGTCGGCTGGCCGTTTCGTAGTCTTCTTTCTCTACAGCTTGTTTCATCTCAACCTTGAGTTGCATTAAGCGATGCTGCCGCTCAGGGGAACCGCTTTGGTTGGACGGTTCCTTTCCCGTATGTTGCAATGCGCCATGAATATTGACTAGCAAAGGCTCCAGATCATCCTCGAACGCAACGTAATCGAAAGCGCAGCCCAGTCGGCCACCTTTTCGGAAATCGGCGAAAGTAATGCCGCATATTGGACAAGTTTTTTTGTCAGCGGTCGCAAGCTCCTCGGCAGCCTTTTCGATTTTCAGTTGTTTGGCGAGCATGCTCGAGAGCGCCGACGCAGGCGTAGCGGTCCCTTCGTTGGACAAAAACGTCCTCGCGTGTTCCTCACAAAGGTGTAGAACACTTGGACCGTTCGGCTCGGTAAGTTCAGTTATATGAAAGGTCGCTGGTTTTTCGCAGTGCTGGCACTTCATCTTGGATTCTCTCGCGTGCAGGGTCGCGGTAAACTACTTCACTGGTAGTATAGGCGTCCTGGGCCGATCCGGCGATGCGGTTGGGGCAATGATTATCTCGCGATTGAAAGCTAGCTCCGTAGGATGAGTGCATTTCCTAGTTTTGAAAAATATGAGTCTCTGGCCCGCGAATTCGATTTGGTGCCCGTGTACAGGCGGCTTTTGAGCGATCACTTGACTCCGGTTTCAGCCTTTCGACTGCTTGACGATGGGCATAGTCCGGCTTGTCTATTTGAAAGCGTAATCGGCAGGGAGAAAATCGGTCGATATAGTTTTATCGCGATTGGACCTCGTTCCCGCGTGGTAGCCTTCCGAAACAATGTGGAATGGCACCATAATGGTCAAACGACCAGCCAAACTGTTGCCGACCCTCTGGCTTTTTTGCGAGAAAAACTGGGCAACTTGTCCGTCGCGTCGTTGCCTGATTTGCCACCCTTCGTCGGTGGTGCCATTGGCTATGCAGCTTACGATGTTGTTCGCTACGTTGAAAAACTTCCAAACGCTCCGCCAGATGATCGCAATTTGCCGGATTTGGATTTCGGTTTCTATGATTTGCTCGTCGTTTTCGACAATGTCAATAAAACGGTGATGGTGCTCCATCTGGTTTCGAAGTCCGCTGGCGATGACCCCACGGCGACATACGGCGAGGCCGTTCGGCGCATCAACGAAGTTACCGATAGAATTAGTCAATCGATTCCAGCGCTTCCCGCCGCAGACATCGTGCTTGGCTTGGCACCGACCATTCGACCAAAATCCAACTTCACGCAAGCGGAATTCGAATCGGCTGTCTTAAAATGTCGTGAGTACATCCAAGCTGGCGATATATTCCAGGTTGTTTTGAGTCAACGCTTTGAAATCGAAAGTGATTGCGAGCCATTGGAGGTCTATCGCTCGTTGCGTGTGATCAACCCTAGTCCGTTTATGTTCCTGGTTCGAACGCCCCATTGTACACTCGTTGGGAGTAGTCCTGAAGTCATGTCGCGTGTTGTGAACCGCGTTGCAACCGTTCGCCCGTTGGCTGGCACGCGACCACGTGGAAAGACTCCTGACGAAGACGAACAGCTTGCTCGCGAATTGCTGGCCGACCCCAAGGAGCGTGCTGAGCATGTAATGTTGGTCGACTTAGGACGCAATGACATAGGTCGAGTTGCCAAATTTGGTTCGGTACGACTAAGCGATTTAATGGTTGTAGAGCACTATTCGCACGTAATGCACATTTCATCGAATGTGTCGGGTGTTCTGCGCGACGACATGGACGCGATGGATGCATTTAAAGCTTGTTTGCCTGCGGGAACGGTGAGCGGTGCGCCAAAAGTGCGAGCGATGGAGATCATCGATGAACTCGAGCCGACGCGGCGTGGGCCTTATGCTGGAGCGGTGGGTTACTTCGATTACCGCGGAAATATGGACACTTGCATCACGCTTCGAACGATAGTGATGTGCGGAGACAAGATCTATATCCAAGCAGGAGCAGGTTTAGTCGCCGACAGCGACCCCCCTAGCGAATATCAAGAGACTGTCAATAAAGCCAAAGCACTCATAAGCGCAGTAGAGGCGACCATGACACGGCTCAGTAGTGGCCGATCGCTCCGCGATCGTTGAGATTTAAATAGGGCCGGCAACCTGTCCTACGATTCATCATCGCATCGCCGATAGCGAAACTCCCGACTTCAACGTCTGGTAAATCACACAATAGCGTTCAGTGAGACTGACGAGTTTGTCGAGCGTGGCAGCGTCTGCACTCGAGTCGATCTGGAACTTAAGTCGTACTGCGGTCAAGCCAACCGGTGCGGCGCGGTCGACTCCGAGAGTGCCTCGGAAGTCCATGTCCGCCTCAGCTTCAATCTTACACGTGCGGACTTCGATTCCCATGTTCGTAGCAACAGCCGACAGGGTAACACCGGCACAAGCGACGAGTGACTCCAAAAGCAATTCGGCAGAACAAGCCTCAGTTGCGTTGCCACCGGCGGCGGGATGCAGTCCCGCTCGGATTGACCCTGCGTGCGATTCGATTGAGCAGTGCTGGTTAGACACATCGACGATCCCATGAGATCGAATTGTCACGCAAGCGGATGCGGGGTCGGTCCGGTATTTATCTTTGAGGGGTGCCTGGACGGCTTTCAATTGGTCAACATTCATTGGTTTTGTGACTTTTCGAGTTCATGGTTGCGATTTGTTTGACCCGTGAAGTGGCCGGAAGTGTAATGTTGTTTTTACCGATTTTAGCGTCTTACCCCGAGAATCGTCGAAAGGTTTGGTAATTTCACGCTTTAGCCAAGATTGGACGCAAACAGGCCGTTTTTGCCTTGTGGGGCGTGCCGTCCCTCGCTAAAATTTGCGACCTTCCCAAAAAATCACACTGGTCATCCTTAGGAGTATACGTTTTTATGACTCTCGATAAGAGCTTGAAAGTCCGCGCTGGGGCGATCAAGAGCCGGAACGTAATGACCCGCGCTGAACGGGTTAAACGCTTGCAAGATCTCGATAAATGGTCTGACAGCAACGTCGTTCTCGGTATGGCCAAAGTTCGCGTCCCCAAGATCTCCCTGAAGAAAAAGAAGAAGGTCAAGAAAGAGGACGAAGTCGACGACAAGAAGAAAAAGAAGAAGTAGTAGTGGATCGAGCCAGCAGGGCTGGTTTCGACATTTCACGTTGCCTTCGATTCCATCAATCAATTCAAAAAGCGGTCCGAAAGGCCCGCTTTTTTATTTGCCGAGCCGCTTGTGACCGAGTCTTTTGGCAAAAGTAGCATAGATCCCATTGGAATCGCCATAATCGTTACAGCCGTTGCGAAAGCACGGTAGCGACCCAAACTCTTGCGCAAAATCTTTCGTCTGGGTTGGCGTTTCCGATTTCATAGGGAAGGCTGTGGGTAACAGATTTCGCGTCAACCGCCATCAGACAATGGTGGCACTGGATCACGTCTCGTATAGACATGACAGCCAGGAAGTTCACGGCGCGGTTTATTAAAACTTTTGTTTTGGAGTTAGTAAAATGCGTCGATTGATCGTTACCTTGACTGTTGTTGTTTGTGCTGCATTCTCGTCCTCGAGCGCTTCGGCCGGTTTGTTCTGTAAGAAGAACGACTGCTGTAATCCAGCTCCAGTTTGCTGCGAAGCACCAGCTCCAACATGCTGCGAATCAGCTCCTAGCTGCCGACCAAAGCTTCACCTAGGATGCAAAATCAAAGGCATGAGAAGCATGTTGCACAGCAATAGCTGCTGCGATTCAGCTCCAAGTTGCTGTCCAGCTCCTTGTGCAGCTCCAGCTCCAAGCTGCTGTCCAGCGCCAAGCTGCTGTCCAGCTCCTACCTGCTGTCCAGCTCCTACCTGCGGTTGCGAAGCTCCAGCTTGCTGCAAACCAGCTCGCGGACATCGCTGCAAGGTTATGATTGCTAGACACCACAGCAAGAAGTGCTGTGCTCCAGCTCCAAGCTGCGGTTGCGAAGCTCCAGCTCCAAGCTGTGGCTGCAACTAAGCTTCACCCGTGAAGCTCGTTTAAAAAAACATTATTGATTCGACGCTTGGTGCGAGAATCGCTTGACGGCTGCGACTAACCTCGCGGCCGTTTTTGCTTTGTCGAGGTCGTCCGAACCGTTATATTATAGAGTTGCCAATCCCGCAATTCGACGGTAGACCGACTGCATGAAACGATTGCCTGAAAACTCAAGTTCGATCGAACGATTCCCGATCCCTTGGTGCGACGCTCTGCCTGCCCT
>JAYVPE010000394.1:0-4752 GCA_043757575.1 Pirellula sp. | reverse complement strand
CCACGGCCGTGCTACGAGCAGACCAAATTCCATGGAAGAGCCTTTGGAGTAGGGTGCCTCCGGAATCCGCTACTGGTCCATCACAGAACGCAACGGGCGTGAAAGGCGATGCCAGTTTGCCGCTTGAACCAAATGCGGTTGTTTGGGAAACGCAGTTGGCTGCAACCGGTACGGAATCGCGGATGGGCGATGCAATCAATAGTATTCTCGAGCAAGAACGCGGCTCGCCGTTAGCTGGGATTGTGGTCATTTCGGACGGACGCAATAACGCTGGGGTCGATCCGCTTATGACGATCTCCGAAGCGACATTGCAAGGTGTTCCAATTCATACCATTGGCATGGGTACAGCCAAGAATCCGCTCAACGTTCGAACCGTCGACATCGAAGCACCGAAGCGAGTTTTCCCAGGAGATCGTTTCCGTTTAACCGCCCTGTTGCAGGCTTCGGGATTGGAAGGGAAACAGATTACGGTACAGTTGCGGCGTCGCCCCGGTGCGCAAAAAAATGCAGGAATGGCAATTGAGGAAGAGAGGACCATTACGCTTGAATCGGACGATTCAATGTCGAGCTTAGTATTTGATATACAGCCTCGCGAAATCGGATCCTGGATTTACGAGGTCAAAGCCTTGCCGCCAGAGCAGGATTCCAATCCGCTCGACAATTCGCTCGAAAGCGAAGTTCGGGTCGTGGAACCCAAGTCGACAGTGTTAATCATTGCAGGCGGCCCAACTCGGGAGTATCAATTTGTTCGCAATTTGCTGTTTCGAGATCCAACGGTTCAATCGCATGTGTTTCTCCAGACGGGTGGACCAGGTGTTTCTCAAGAAGCGAAAAAACTGCTGACGGAGTTCCCAAAGAGCCGAGTGGAAATGAGTCAGTACGACTGCGTAATTGGTTTCGATGCCGATTGGACTGCGCTCGAACTTGAACAAGTCGATGTGTTGGAAAAATGGATTAGCGAGCAAGCGGGCGGTTTGGTACTTGTTGCTGGTCCCGTTTCAACTCCAAAATGGGCGGGCAGCCAAGGCAACGGGAATCGCAAGGCGGAGATCATAAGGAATCTTTCTCCACTGGTCGTTAATACACGAGGCTCCCGGATGGTTTCGATAGGTCGATTCGAAGCCGAGACAGCATGGCCGCTGGAATTTGCCAGCGACGCTTGGCAAACGGACTTCATTCAAGTTGCAAAGACCGTCGAAGAGAGTCGCAAGGCCTGGGAGAGATTTCGTGGTGTGTACAGCTTTTTTGCGTGTGACGAACCGAAACCTGGAGCTACGCCTATCGCCTATTTTTCGGATCCAACTGCCGTCTCGGGTGGCAAGAAGCCTATCTATTTGGCTTCGCAGTTTTACGGTGCAGGCCGTGTCGCTTTCCAGGGGGGTGGCGAGTTTTGGCGGTTTCGTGAGGTAGGCGAAGGCTATTTTGATACCTACTACACTAAGCTCATACGATGGGCTGGCCAAGGCAGGTTGCTGAGGGATTCGGACCGAGGCATTCTGTTGTTGGATAAGCAACAAGCGATCATGGGCGAGCAAGTTATGGTGCGAGCGGTTTTGAGAGACGCACAATTTCAACCGACTATTTTGCCGGATGTAAAAGCAAAACTGATTGAGCCATCGGGCCGCAGTTCCCCATTGGTGCTGACACCGATCCCTGACCCTTCCCAACCTGGCGTTTACCTAGGCCAGTTCTATACAAAAGCAACCGGCACTTACGAAGTGCAATTACCGGTAGGTGGATTGGCTGATCAACAATTGCTAACACAGCAAGTGACTGTGCGCGTGCCTGCTTTAGAGATTCAAAGGCCACAGCGCAACGATCCTTTGCTGAGTGAGTTAGCTAGTCGCACGGGTGGGAAATACTGGGTCGGTATGGATTCGGTCTTGCCTGGCCAGTCGGATGCAACCAATTCTGCAACATCGGCATTGACGTCTGGCGCAACGCTGCCAGAATCAATTGAATCTCGAGACCAGACTAACTACTTACCGGGTTCGCCCGACCGCGAATTCCAGCAACGGCTGATGGGGATCCTGATGGGGCTCATTGTTGGGTGCTTATCCATGGAGTGGCTTATTCGGCGACTTAGCAGGCTTGCCTAAATTTTAATGATCGCGAAGTTAGCGAGTTTCACTTCGGCGGCTCACTTGAACTAGAACCGTAGTTTCATTGGGCAGTTCTGTGATGTCCATGGTTCCGTTGGCGTCTATCTCAATCGACTGACCTCCGCAAGCAGCGGAATCCGCATGGAAACCCTCAGGAATTCGCACTCGAAGTAGAATCGACTTCGGTCGGTTTCGCTTTGGTAATTTCAACTCAACGACAACGCGGCCCGCGTGAATCTCCGATCGCGCCAAAATAGAGACTTCCCCAAACGCGGTCGGTGCTCGCTCGATTTGAATCCGATTGCCATTTTCAAGCCAACGCCGCGATGTTCCGAATAATAACCGAAGCGTTTCGGGTTGACCGTCATCATTCACATCCCAGTCCTGGACCAACTGATAACGTAGCATCGAGAGCACATGTGCATTCGCGGCAGTATTCGGTGGACAATAAAAGAAACGACCTCCATCGTCGACTGGTTGCAGCGTACAGCCTTCGCCGCCAACGAAAGTGTTCCGCGTTAGCCCTTGAGCGAGCATGCCGTAGAAACTAACCAGTGCTCGCTCGGGATCATCACGACGAAGCGTATCCAGCGCGTATCGCGTGCCATAAAGTGGATTGACACGATGCTCACCTGACCAAAAGTTAAACTCCGCTCCGCCCGATCGAATCATTCCCATACAAATTCCGCCGTGCTGCTCCTGATAGTGTGGAATCCAGCTCTCTTCGTTGCTGCCCGGAGGGAAGATGCCACTGGCAATCGTATAGCCAATGATGATGTTCCAATAACTGCCGATTCGAACATCTGTAATGGGATCATGTACCGGTTCTTCGTCTAAAAGCGCAATAGGAACAAAGGGTGGTGAGGTGTCTCGGCGTACGCTCTTCTCGATAGCAGCCAAAACAACTAGTCGAAACGTCGCTGCAGTCTTTCGATAGCTAGCCGCTTCATTCTCCGCTCCAACGTCCGATAGGATGGCGCTCAAATCGCGAAGTGCACGCCATGCCTTTGCATTCGCGTTTAGGTTATAAACCTGTGTACTAATGTCGCCGCAGTACCGCTCTTTGGGAAAGAGTCCGTTCTCTGTTGCCAAGCTTTTGACCAAAAGCAGAGCTTCCTTCTCCCAACGAGGCCGCAGCTTCTCGATGCTATCGGCATCGCGGGTTTGCCAATAGTAGCGACAGAGGTTGAGTATTTTCGTCCCTGCATTGTGGTACTCAAGCCCCTTTCGTTGAAAATCGAAAAGAGGCTCAAGCATCAAACGCATGTCTGTTTCACATCCCCAGGCGAGAGCGGCCAGCGCTGCGTCGCTTCCTTCCGATTCGTATAACGAGTCGTACTGGTTCAGCGCACTATAGTGCATTCGATTGCCACGCATCAACGCGTAGTTCTGAATCAACAAACTTCGCCAGGCATTGTTAACGAGTGGCTCAGGAATCTCAACATGCATTGCTCGCGATAAGACTTCGTTCCACGTCTGGTTGCAAACGAGACGCTGGTCGATGTAGGTCGCCGCAATTAATTTAGGGGCGACCGCTGGATCGAGTGCCTTGGTCGCAATTGCCACGCTTGCCGACTTGCCCTCCACCAATCGAGAATGAGCTCGACCGCGTTCCCAAGTCCAAGTCGAATCGAATACCGCCAACACCTGACCGTCAGTAGTCTTGACGACTCCCTTTTTAAACGTCAAAGCCTCGGAATTTTCCAACTGCACAGTAATATTACCTGAGGTTCCTTGTGCTAGATCGAACTTGGTGAAGGCGACACCGTGCTCGGCCAAAGTGGGCTCAGTACTGGCGAAGGCTTCGAGACGATAAATTTCAGGGGAGCGTTGCACTTTTTTTTGCTGCAATGGAACAGCACCTTCGGATTGGACCGGAGACGGATGCATGTATCGAATTTCAACGATGGGAATGTGACCATTTGCCAACACCGGTTCACTTACTCGCTCTCTTAAACCACCGAAGAGGAACTCGTCGGGACCGACCCTAAACGTGGCGGGAGTTCCGTTGTCTTTCCAACTGCGCGAACCACCTCGGAGATTGATTCCGCTGCCGTTGGAGATCAAGCTCGCCTTGGACAGCGATTGCGGTGCACTCAACACGATCGGGTAATATCGGTAGTCTGCGTGCACGTAACGCGGCGGCGGAAGCAGATCGCGAAAGAACTCGTAGCTCGGACCATTGGCCTCTTTCATGGAGGCTTCACCCCACAGGTCGAGTTTTGCACGGACCACCTCGGAAAGTGGGGGCAAAACGGTGATTTGGCCGTGCAGGAGGGGGCAAGCCGCAATACAAAAAATGAAACCAAAAATAAGGATCGAATCGAGGCGATGTCGCATTCGTTGGCTCCGAGGATGGTTGGGTTCGTGGAAGCGAGACTGAGTCGGGAGGTTCGATTCCATAGCGGGTCGACAATGCAAAATTGGAGGTAATACGAGAGAACCAATGGGTGTCGCACATTCATCCTGAGCATTTGATATCCCGTAGTCAAGGACCCAGCGGCAGAGTCCTGTCCTGGCGATCAGCGACAGGTGTCACAAAAAAAAAGGTGTCAGGGTGCGTCGGCGTAAGCTGGAGAAAGGTAGCGAATGAAAGAGTCGTACGAGGTAAGACCTAGCCAGTCGCCTTGGCCTCGAGTGATGCGTGGTT
>JAYVPE010000393.1:0-4757 GCA_043757575.1 Pirellula sp. | reverse complement strand
AAACTACCAATCCTAACCCGATACGTAAGTGAGGGACCTGCGGAATCGTCCCTCGCGCACGCATCGGGTTGGGATATTCCAATCTGCCGCTCGCCTTAAAAAAAAATTAGCATGACAGGATCGAATCGACACGACGACGAAAATCCAAAGACGGATTTCGAAGACCAGTTCAAGACGGAATTCGAAGATCAATTCAAGACAGAATTAGGAGATTCTTTTACTCTAGGTGACTATCGGCTGATTGGTGAGATCGGTCGGGGCGGGATGGGGATTGTCTACGAAGCTCAAAGGCAGGGAAGCTCATCGTCCGTTGCCCTAAAGACGCTTACACGGTTCCAGCCCCACGCACTCCATCGCTTCAAACAAGAGTTTCGCATTTTGGCCGATCTGGCACATCCGAATCTTGTTCAGCTTGGCGAACTTGTGACGACGCAACGCGAACCCTTTTTCACAATGGAGTTTATTCGAGGGGTAAGCTTCAGAGATTATGTCCGACATAGTACTGATTCTTCCGTGATACTCAACAAGTGCGACACAGTCCGATTTGGTTTTGACGAAGCGAGATTGCGCGAGTCACTACTCCAGCTTGTCGATGGGTTGAGAGTACTACACCGCGCAGGCAGTCTTCACCGCGACCTGAAGCCCAGCAATGTTTTGGTCAATTACGATGGACGCGTAATCATTTTGGATTTTGGACTCGCTGTCGAGATGGACGAAGGTGAATTCGACAATTCCCTAGGGGAGATTGCGGGAACACCCGTATTCATGGCGCCTGAACAAGCTGCTCGAGTGACACTTACGCCTGCTGCCGATTTTTACAGTCTCGGTGTCATGTTGTTTCAAGCGCTCACTGACACTTTACCTTTCGCGCCGAGTTCCTTCGGAAGCCTACAACGACAAAAACTCATCGGCCCCAAACGAACTCCCCAGGATCTCAATCCGAGTATTCCATCAGATCTCAACAACTTGTGTGTCGACCTACTCAACCCAGATCCGAAACTTAGACCCTCAGGCGACGAGATTGCCAATAGACTGAGCCCTGACAAGCTGACGATTCGCTCCGAGTCCGTTTGGATTGGCCGAGAAGAACCGCTTATCCAGCTTCATCAAGTTTGGCAACAAACCCGTTCAGGCTCAGGACGCGTCGTATTCGTGGCGGGAAAGAGCGGCATGGGAAAATCTGCTTTGGTGAACCGCTTTCTCAAGCAGCTTTCTGATTCCAATCGCGTGGTCATATTGCGAGGTCGCTGTTATGAGAATGAGACCGTTGCTTATCGAGGATTTGATAGCTTGGTTGATGCGGTGGTGCAGTATCTACTCCACCTGCCACCGGAGAAAGTCGAACGTATACTTCCAATGGAGTTGGACGCCCTTTGCCAATTGTTCCCGGTATTAAGTGATGTACGAGCGGTTCAATCGACCCGAGTTCGACATCGAATCTATTCCGACCCACAAGAGGTACGACGACGCGGAGTAATGGGCTTGCACGAGTTGCTTGACCGCCTTGCACGTTGGGAACCAGTTGTGTTGTTCATCGATGACTTACAGTGGGGCGATGAAGATACGGCAATGATCTTTCGACAACTGACTCATGCGGATAGGCTTCCTGCTGCACTGATTATCTGTACTTTCCGAACGGAAGACCAAGAAAGCAGCCGTTGTTTGAACCTTGTTCGCCGCGTCGCATTGCCAAACTCTGAACAGGTTTTGCTAACGGAACAGTTGGAAATCAATATCGATCGATTGAGTATTGAAGAATCAACACAGCTTACCACAGAGTTGCTGAGATACAACCGTCAGTCCACACAAGCCATTGTCGAAAAAATCGTAAGCGAAACAGATGGCGACCCCCTCTTCATTCGCGCATTTGCGAATTACTTTGCCAAGCAGTTGGACGATTCATCGTCCCAATTCCAATTTGCTGGATCTGAGAGTAGAGTCCCGGACCACCAGTTGACTAAGACGCTTAGTGATGTGCTATGGAGCGAAATTTGCGAGCTGCCCAGCGACCAGCGACAAGCGATTGAAATGCTCGCGGCAGCGGGGCGTCCCGTTCCATGGCACGCCATAAAGAACCTAGTTGAATTTGCTCAAGATCCAACGACCACGCTACAAACACTGCGTATTAAACGCATCGTTCGTCAATCAAGCGAACAGGGAGACATCGAAGCGTACCATGACAAAATCCGCGAGACCGTCGCGTGTCAGTTGAGTAGAGAGCAAACGAGTCAATATTGTTCTCGGTTAGCGACCTTCCTAGAAGAAAGTCCGATTCAAAGCGATGCAGAGTTCCTCGGTGACCTTTGTCGCAAATCCGATCAAACGAAAAAGGCTGGGCAGTACTACGTTCAGGCAGGCAAGCACGCAGCGGAAATATTGGCCTTCCATCGTGCCGCCAATCTTTTTGGACAAGCGATCGAACACTTAAAGCCGTCCGGACGCTTGGAACGTGAATTGAGAGTGCACTATGGAAACGCCTTGGCTTATGCATCGCGTGGAGCCGAATCGGCAGCCCAATATTTGCGGGCTGCGGAACTAGCTAATGATTCGGAGAGACCAGACTTGCTCCAGCAGGCTGCTTTGAGGTTTTTGATCAGCGGGCACATCGACGCGGGCGTTCAGGCATTAATCCAAGCATTGCACGCGGTCCATTTAAGCTGGCCTAAGTCAACCCTCCAAGCCGTGATTGGCTTGCTCACTCGTAAAGCATGGCTTCGAGTCCGTGGCCTGCGTTCGACGGCGTATCGATCAACATTAAATCGAGTGAGTCCAGTCACAGAAAACGATCTCTCGAGCGATAGCTTGTTTGCAGCACAGGAAGAAAAGCTCACATCAAGTCAACAACGACGACTCAAAGTGTGCTGGTCGGCTGCAGCGGGTTTGAGTGTCGTCGATCCGGTTCGGGGTTCTTACTTTCTAAGCGAATACTTAAAAATCGCATTGAGACTGCAAGTCCCAAAGTATTTATTGCGAGCTCTAGGTGCGTACGTCGGTCATGTCGCGATTGGCGGCAATTTCAGCCGCAAAGCAGTTTGCGGCGGTCTTGTAGAAGCACGCCGCGTAGCTCGAGATGAAAGCCACCCATACTTCGCTGGAACGTTGTTGTCCGCCCGCGGCGTCGCAGCCCATCTTCGAGGTCAGTGGTCGCTGTCTGTTCGATGCTGCGATCGAGCTCTCGTGTACCTACAG
Source organism: Pirellula sp. (assembly GCA_043757575.1). Lineage (GTDB taxonomy): Bacteria > Planctomycetota > Planctomycetia > Pirellulales > Pirellulaceae > JBKCUI01. The sequence goes on along the minus strand of JAYVPE010000393.1, from coordinate 1,568 downwards.
GACGAGCGTTGTCGGGACGTGACATGGGAAGTCAATACGGCTCGGACCTTTGCCTTATGGGCTTTACAATACCAAGGCAATCTCGCTGAAATAGCCCGTCGACAACCGGAGCTTTTAAGGATCGCAAGAGAAACAAACGATTTGTTCGCTTCATTGAATTACGGGACGCAGGTGATGACGCATCTGCAGCTTGCCGTAGGACGCCCCGACGAAGCTCGTGCAAGATTAAAAGAAGACCAATCCCGACTTTCTAGTCATGGCTTCTTCGTACAACATCATAATTACCTTTTGGCAAACGTGTTTGTCGATCTCTACGAAGGGATCGGTGATGAAGCGATCGAACGCTTACGAGGAGAATGGAGGAATTACCAAAAATCTTTCTTGTCCCAAGTTCAACAGATCCGTATTGACTTCCTCCAGGTCCATTGTCGAGCGGCTTTGGCGGCTGCTGCGTCCAACTACCAAAAAAGGAACTCTTTGGCGACCGTCAAGCAAACTATCGAGAAGCTCAAACGCGAAAAAATCGGGTACGCAGTTGCGTTAGCAGAAGCGTTCCAAGCAAGCTGGCATCATCAACAAGGTGATGCAAACGCCTCGCGCTTGCATTTAGAAAAAGCGATCATTCTGCTCAGCAAGGCCCAAATGTTTTTATACTGCAACGCGTGCCGACATGTACTTGTGCATCGATTCGATGAGAATTCCCCGGCAAGCGGAATACCGACGCTCGCAACATGGGAAACCCTCGGCGTACTGAAGCAACCCGAGCGACTAGCGAATGCACTACTCCCAGGTTTTGGCCTAGGATAAGGGGTTATGTTAATGGAGGGTCCTGAGGTTTCAACTTAGGTGCGTCCTGCACGGGGAGCGGAGCAGGTAGCGGTTTCCTCGCAACTCAAGTCTAGGTATTTTAAACAAATAGCCCGCTTACACCGATCCGTGAACGGTTACGATAGGTTCCCTGCGACAAGCAATCTTGGATTCCATAATTCCGCCACGAATATCAGACTATTAACGCCGTCAGGTATTAGATTGGTAGGTTCCAGAGCGGTTCCTACCTACATATACTTCAACCCATTCATGCACCACGATCATAAACGCATCAATTTCTCTACCAAAAGCCCTTTAAAGTCGAGTATGCTCCTTCGCAAACGCTCCAGATTGCGGCGGCTAATGATCGAGTCGCTGGAGGAACGTCGGCTCCTGAACGTCGATTGGCGGAATCCCGTTGACTCGATCGATGTGGATCGGGACGGCTCGGTTTCACCACTCGATGCCTTGGTCGTCATTAATTACATCAATGCCGGCGGGGCCGCTCATCTCCCAGCGGTGCACGATGTGAACAAGCCGTTCTTAGACGTGGATGGTGACCAAAGCGTCTCTCCACTGGATGTTCTCAATGTCATCAATCATTTGAATGCCAAGGGCAGCGGGGCACGCAGCCTAAACGAAGTTGCTGGACAACTGGTAATTGAAAGCAATGTGACCATTACTCTCGGTCAAACCAGTGGAACTCGCGATTACCGTGTTCGAATCGACAACCAATTCGACACCACCGATCACACCGCAGC
>JAYVPE010000392.1:0-4762 GCA_043757575.1 Pirellula sp. | reverse complement strand
ACATGGCCATCGCTAACACAGTTAATCCGCTTATTGGCATCAAGACTGCCGCAATCAATGGATGAATCCAGCCCATTATTGCAAGCGTCATTGTCACTGCATTGTAAACCAAGGAAACCAAAAAACACCGTCGAACGCCTCGGACAACGCTGACCGAAGCGTCAATCAGTTCTGCAACTGACGCAAGCCGACCGTTTGCAATGAATACCGGTGCTGCATAAAGTGCTTGCCCGCTCCCTCCTCGAATAGCAATTCCGACATCGGCTATCGCTAACGTAGCAGCATCGTTCACACCATCGCCCACCATCGCGCAAGGCCGATTACTATCCTGCATGCATTGACGTAGTACCTCCAGTTTGTCCCCCGGACTCTGCTGGCCTAACGCGACATCGATTGGTATTCCATGCTCGCGTAAATGTGTACTGACGGAGTCAACGATCTCTTGTCGATCACCTGACAGAATTCCCAAACGCCAACCTTTTGCCGAAATGGATCGAAGTGTCTCAACCGTGTCCGCACGAAGCGGATCAGATAACTCAAACATTCCACTGATACTTCCATTGACCGCAAGCCAAACAACCAAATGATTTTGGGAGAACGCATTCGATTGCAAGGCAAGCCATTCATCCAAAATAAATACTCCTTGTTCACTCAACCAAGCTTCATTGCCAATCACGATAAGAATTCCATCCACCAGACCCTTAGCCCCATTGCCTATCCGGTGTTCCAATTGGTTGGCTCGTAACAAGGGTACATCGTCTGGATTCACAAACGCACAGATAGCTTTTGCAATTGGATGGTGAATCGACTGCTCTAAAACCGCGGCGTAATGAAGTACCTCGTCGTCGCCGTGCCACTCCAGAACACTCAATCGTCCAGAGGTCAGCGTACCCGTTTTGTCAAGCCAAAGCGTACCTGGAACTGCCATCCGTTCGAGACAATTGCCGTCTCGGATCCAGATCTGCCGTCTGGCTGCCCGGCCCAACGCAACAGTGATAACTAACGGTGCCGCCAAAGCCAAAGCGCATGGGCACGCGATCGTTAGTAAGGCCATAGTGTGCTGAGTTGCCGCAGTCGCATTGGCTAAAAATGCCCACGCGGACCAAGTAGCAACCGAAAGAAACAACACGACGAGCACAAACCACTTGCTCACTAGATCTGCGGCCATTATCGACGGTGTTCGATGTGACGAAGCGTTCCGCACCCAATCCATCAAGCGACCAACGCGACTGTTCGCACCTGCCGCAGTCACAGCAATGGTCAGTGGAGATGTGATATTGGTCGTACCGCCGTCCACCGTATGACCGATCAAAATCGTTGCAGGTAAGCTTTCGCCGCTGACCAACGATGTATCGACGGAACTGCACCCGTGCGTCACCAGTCCATCCGCGGGAATTGTCTCACCCGCTCGAACTTCGATCCTATCACCTACTTGCAGGCGGCTGGCTGGCACAATTGCTTTCGTTCCATCGGCCTCCAATCGCGTGGCCGTGATGGAGTTCCAACGCAAGAGGTGAGCCAATGAAAGACTAGTTCGATATTGAGCGCGAAACTGAACGTAGCGACCAATTCTCAATAGCAATATCAAAGAGGCAAGCGAGTCAAAATAGATATGGCCAACACCGCTTGCTGCACCAATTACCGAGCCAACGACCCCCATCAGGAGCGACAATGCCAGCGGGATATCAGTGTGAGGCGTTCGTGTTCGGATCGCTTGCCAGGCGGTTTGGAAAAAGAGGCGACCAGGTAAGATGACTGCAAACACGGCGAGCACTGTCCCAACCCATCGCAAGAAATACTCATGCCCTGCTGAGATTCCAGTCGATTCACCCGCATACAACGCGACTCCAATCCACATTGCATTCGCTGCAAAGAATGCCGCCAATGCAATTCCAACCCAGTGATCCCGTTGACGTTGTAAGAAACCTTGATCGTTTTCGCTATCTACGGTCCAAGGTGAAAGTGAGTATCCGAGTGTGGCCAATCTTCTTGAGACGTTCACTGGCTGAATACGAATAGGATCATAAATCAATTCGATAGTATGATCGCTCATTCGCACCAGAGCGCTTTTTAGGCCAGGGATCGTCGGCTGCATCCGCTCAATCAGCCAACTGCAAGCGGCACAGTGCAGTCCGTCCACGGCCAATCGCACGGAACACATCCCATCGACCATGGTGTGAACCTCAACGCCAGCCGCTTGCAGATCCTCCAAGATAGCCGAACGGGACACATCAACGGCTCCTAGCTCGAGGCCGTTGGATAGCGTCGAAGACCTCAACGCGTAAAAGTCTTCTAGTCCGAGTTCGTGGATGAGCGTGTATGCCCCCATGCAGCCGTTGCAGCAAAAAACGCGTGCGCCATCTTGACGACACAAGGTCGGCAGTCCGCAGTGTGAACACGGACGCGTTGTGGCAACCAACTTCTTTGGCTTTTCAAGGACTTTTTGCATCGTCCCCTCCGCAACAAGGAAGGTTTGTATCCAAAGCTCTCCGCACCATCTCCAATGAAATCTCCGATCGCGGGCGAGTTGACGTCGCAGATCCGTCCGAATCCGGCAATCCTCGCGAAACCGTTGTAGGAGGTATCATCGGTCTCAAATCTACCAAACTTCTTTGGACCAAAATAAATACTCCGAAGCTGATAATGCAGCCCGCAGCAAACGGTTGTGCAATCACTTGCCATCGAGGGCTAATAGATGACCAACTCCAAGCCGCGACTGACAGCAGGGGAAGCGTACCGACCCAAAACGCAACCATCATCGCGATCGTCATTGCAGCATTGGGAGCCGCCGCCGCTGCGAGCACAAACAGGTAAAGCCAACCGCATGGCAATAGCGTGCTAGTAAGCCCCCAAAGGAATGCCCCCAGCCAAACTGGGCCACCCGAATACTTTCGCCTCAACATCACGATCGCGGCTGACCAGCGCTGGGATAGTCTCGTATGTTTTACAGGCCTTTGCCAGGAAAACGATGCTAGCATACGAATAATTCCCGTGGTGATCATCGTGATACCAACCCCCCAGCCAATTATCTGCGAAGTTCGATTTCCACCTGCAAAAAGCTGAATCGCCGAACTCAAAAACGCGACTCCAATGCCCATCAAAAGATACGTAAGCAAACGACCAAGATGGTAGGAGCTCATTCGTACTATTCGTTTACTATTATTTTGCACGTTGTTTGTTGAGCCCATCGCCAAAATGGCAAACGGTGTACACATCCCAACGCAATGCATCGATCCGACGAGTGATGAAAACAGGGTAGCGGCTAATAATTCCACTGCGATCATTCCATGTTGCCCGAGTCCTGGCTGCCCGAGTCCTGGTTGCCCGAGTCCTGGCTGCCCGAGTCCTGGCTAGTAGGCTCAAACCACTCCAGTGTCCGCTCTTCCCAAAAATGCTGATCGCCCTCGGCGTGGATTTCCAACTCCATTTGCCAACGGCCAAGCTTGGCCACGTTTACTTGGGCGAGGTAAAGTCCGGGCTCGATTTCATGCAACGGACTCTGAAACTGCTCCGCAACACGCGTAAAGTGAAACAATCGTAACGATCCCGTACATCCTGTAACGGGACCATTCGCGGCATTACTAATTCGTATTTCGACTGTATCATGAAGAGGCTCGACGCGTTGGAGATCGATTTTCCAACCGAGTCTGCGGGAAACTTCTTTCCTCTTTTGTCTTACATCCCAAGCCACAGCCCGTTCCCCATAACCAGGAATCGATCGAAACGAAGGGTCGCCAGCCGCCATGGAAATCGCGATGGCAGCGATGGAAAAATCCATTGCAAAGAATCCGCAAATCACGCAAACCCAAAACCATTTGGAGTTGCGTTCACGAATCGCGAGTTGGGCGGTGGATAGGATTGCTTGGCTTGCACAGTTACCATCGCCAGAGCAATTGCCGCATTTGGTTACGCAATGCGAGTGCTTACGATCATCAGCGGACAGTAAAGGCAATGAGTTGGGTAGTCTGGACATTATTCGATCGGCCAGGCAGGAATTGGACTACCATCGGGCGCCTTCGCGATTGCAGGTTTGGAACCCCGTAAACTCGCGACGTAAACAGCCACCAAAATCGCATCATTTTTGTGTGAAAAGCGAGTGGCCCAGGCTGGCATAGCGCCACCTGCGACCCCTTCGTTGATCACCTTGAGAATGTCAGGCAAGGCTTTAATATGCTTAAAGTTCTCGTCGCATAGATTGGGGCCGACATTGCCGCCGCCATCGGCCGCGTGGCACGAGACGCAATTGGCTTTGAAGATCGACTGACCGACTCCAACCCATTTTGTTTCTTTTAGGAATTTAATCATAGTCTGCTGGTCGCCAGTCAAGACACCAATCTCAGCGTACTGCTTTTTAGTGTTTTCGGTGGCGCTCGCTTCATACTGTTCATACACCGATCGCCCCGGAGCTCCTGTATGAAAGTACATGAGGTAGAAAGGACAGTAGGCTATGGTGGCCCAGAAAATCCACTTCCACCAGCCAGGAAGTGGATTGTCGTACTCTTGAATATCATCGTAGCCATGGCCGGGTATTGGCTCGCCGGTTGTCGAATGTGTGCTCACTACTTAACTCCTTTCCAAGGATCAACCACTGCGTCCTCGATTGGAATACTACCGAATCGCTTGGTCGCATCCGGTTTCAAACGGAGTGCACCCCAAACGATCGCTAAAAAGCTAAGCCCGAAGATGACCAACGCGATCTCTTCGAAGTTGGAGTAGTCCAATTTGGAAACAACGTCTTTTAACATGCCAGGTCTTTCTAGTG
>JAYVPE010000391.1:0-4763 GCA_043757575.1 Pirellula sp. | reverse complement strand
TTGTTCCAGCCGAGGACTGGTCGGTGGATTTTTGCGGACCCTTCGAGCCCAGGGAGCGGGAGAATCGACTTTATGGACGAGGAACTTGCGATATGAAGGGTTCATTGGCCAGTGCACTCACGGCGGCTAGCAGCATCGAACCTTCAACGCAAAACATGCCGATCTACTTCGTAGTAACAAGCGACGAAGAAATCGGAATGATGGGCGCTCAAATGGTTAACGCCAAATCAAAGTACTTTCAAGAAATGGTAGAGGGTGACACTGTTGGCATAGTGGGGGAGCCAACACGGTTGGGGGTTTTTCACTCCCACAAAGGCGGTCAACGTTTGGCCATTCGAGCGAGGGGGCGAAGTGCCCATACCAGCACAAACCAAGGGCTTAACGCAAACTATCAATTGATACCTGCGTTGCCAGAACTTTTGGCGATCCGAGAGGAGAGTGAAAAAAACGCTAACTATAGAAACGTGAATTTCGATCCACCGACACTCTCATGGAACATGACTATTACTAACGAGCCCGAAGCAGTCAACGTGACGACGTCTTTGGCGCAAGTAAATATCTTTTTGCGGACCATGCCAAACGTAGATCATTCACCGTTGCTAACAGCCATTAAGAGCTTGTGTGAAAAGCACCAATTGGAAATGGACATCAAAGAAGCAGTTGAACCGTGGCAGGTTCCAACCGATGCTCTTTGGGTCCAAGAGATGTTAGCGTTGGTTGGTGGCACGGAATCCCACAGCGTCTGTTTTGCAACGGACGCAGGTATTCTACAGCGTTTGAGACGGATGTTGATTTGTGGGCCAGGTAACATCCAACAAGCCCACCGAAGCGACGAGTGGATAGATTTTGATCAACTTAAAAGAGGCGTTGAAGTCTTCCGGCGAGCTTTTCAGCACTGGGCATGCGGTTAGCGCGCGATAGTCCCGGTAGGGACGACGGATAATCTTGTTCAACCGTCCCACTCTTCCAAGTTCGAGAATTTGCATTACCAGTTAACACCCCAGTGGTCATCGCATAGAATGGTAACCGTTTTGTAAACAGTAATGATCGGAACTGGGAATGTAGCTTCTGGCTACCGTGAGTGCGTGCCATGTCAAATGAAGCAGATACCTGTCGCCGGTTGGTGGTCCCAAAACTCCAATTTGCCGGATGGGACAACGACCCTTTCCGAATCAACGAACAAGTCACATTCACGGATGGGCGCATTGTCGTTACGGGTCAACGCGGTCGCCGGAGACCTGGCAAGAGGGCGGATTACATCCTTCGCTACCGGCCCGATTTCCCGATCGCCGTTGTTGAAGCCAAAGCAAGCTATGCAACTGCAGGTGAGGGCCTTCAACAAGCAAAGGATTACGCAGTCATTTTAGGATTAAGCTTCGCTTTCGCGACGAACGGTCACGAAATAGTCGAATTCGATTTCATATCGGGGTTGGAAAGGCAAATTAGCTCTTTCCCAACACCAGATGAACTGTGGGCCCGCCTAAACATCGATCAAAATCTCGATTCCATCGAGACCGAAAAGTTGCTAACGCCCGCGTATCACTTGAGTGGCAAATCACCACGCTACTATCAAGAAATTGCAATCAACCGCACAGTGCAGGCTGTCATCCACGGCGATCCACGCGTTTTGCTGACGATGGCGACCGGTACTGGCAAGACCGTCGTCGCATTCCAGATTTGTTGGAAGCTTTGGAATTCTCGCTGGAACAAAAACGGAGCACACCGCCGCCCGAGAATCTTGTACTTGGCAGATCGCAATATCTTGATCGATGACCCGATGGCTAAAACATTTGCCCCTTTCGGAGATGCACGGTGGAAAATCGCGGGCGGAAATGCGATTCTGAGCCGCGAAATGTACTTCGCAACCTACCAGGCTATCGCTGCGGATGCGAATCGACCCGGATTGTACCGCGAGTATCCGGCTGACTTCTTTGACGCCATCGTCATTGACGAGTGCCACCGAGGTAGCTCTCGTCAGGATAGTAATTGGCGCGAAATACTCAATTACTTTTCAACGGCATCACAGATCGGAATGACGGCCACACCTCGCCGCCAAGATAATGCAGATACTTACGAGTACTTTGGTGATCCGATCTATTCATATAGCTTGCGTAGAGGTATCGAAGATGGATTCCTTGCGCCCTATCGAGTCCACCGGATAGTCACAACATGGGACGCAGTCGGCTGGCGTCCGACTCAAGGAGACCTGGATCGCTTCGGTCGCCCAATTCCTGATGAAGAATACCAGACGACAGAATTCGAGAAAATCGTCTCACTCAAGGCCCGAACAGATGCTGTCGCAAAACACTTGACGGATTTTTTAAAACGAACGGACCGATTCGCAAAAACCATCGTCTTTTGTGTCGACCAAGAACACGCCGACGAAATGCGGCGAGCCTTAAACAACTTGAACGCGGACTTAGTTCGCGACTATCCCGACTATGTTTGTCGCGTAACTTCTGATGAAGGTGAAATAGGTCGCGGTCACTTGAGCAATTTTCAAGATCTTGAGCGACGAACACCAGTCATCCTGACAACTTCACAGTTACTCACAACAGGAGTCGATGCCCCAACTGTGCAAAATGTCGTTTTACTTCGCGTGATCAACTCCATGACTGAGTTCAAACAAATCATCGGTCGCGGGACACGTGTTCGTGACGACTATGGCAAGCTGTTTTTCAGTATCTTGGACTACACTGGCTCAGCCACTCGATTGTTTGCAGATCCAGATTTCGATGGCGACCCAACTAGCGAGACAGAGACACTTATTAACGAATCTGGAGAGGTAACGAACGAAGTCGCTGACGAAGCGATCCACGAACCGCCGCCTGATTACGAGCTAGGTACAACGTTGCCGAATGCGGATGAAACGGATGCCCCACGTCGAAAGTTTTACTTCGATGGTGGCCAAGTTGAAATCGCTGCCCATCTCGTATTCGAACTAGACCCGGACGGCAATCAATTGCGAGTCGTTCAGTTCACCGATTACACGGCCGACAAAGTGCGAACGCTCTATCGGAACGCTGCCGAACTACGAAACGAATGGGCGAATCCTGAAAAGCGGCGAGAAATCATCGACAAGCTTGAAGAGCGCGGTATCGATTTTGACCATCTAGCTGAAACCGCCAACCAGCCCGATGCGGACCCGCTCGATTTGATCTGTCACCTCGCATTCAACGCACCGCTACGTACAAGACGTGAGCGAGCACAAAGGCTTCGTTCCGACCAGCCGAATTTTTTCGAACAGTATGGTGCTGAGGCTCGGCAGATTTTGGAGGACCTGCTCGACAAGTACACGGAGCACGGAACGGCGCAGTTTGTGATTCCGGACATTCTCGAACTACCACCGATCAACGCTCATGGCAATGTCATTGAAATCGCGGAACGCTTCGGTGGCGTTGAGTCGTTGCGAAATGCCGTGATGCAACTTCAAACTTTATTGTATGCTGCGGCATGACCTGGCTTTTTGGCTACGACATTCGCGTCCCAATTCACAGACAAATTTTTGAAAGACCATGATGGCAAAGAAGGCCGCCAAGAAGGCAACTGAAAAACCACCCAAGACTACGGCGCAGCAAATGGGAAGCCTCATCAAGTCGGCACGCGACATCATGCGCAAAGATAAGGGACTCAATGGTGACCTGGATCGGTTGCCACTGCTTACGTGGATCATGTTCTCAAAATTCCTGGATGACCGAGAACGGCTGGAAGAAGCTCGAGCGGAAATCGCTGGCAAGAAATACAAGACCGCTATCGAAGCTCCGTATCGATGGCGCGATTGGGCATCCAATAAGCAAGGCATTACGGGCGATGAGTTGATTGCTTTTGTCAATCAAGACGAAGCGGTCGGGCCAGACGGCAAACGCAGGACCGGCCTGTTGACCTACTTGCGCGGATTGAGATCGACGAGTGGCGATCGGCGTCGAGACGTCATCGCGACCGTATTCGATGGCGTGATCAACCGCATGATCTCTGGGTATCTACTTCGCGACGTAATCAACCTCGTCGACGGAATTCATTTCGATGCATCCGAGGAGATCCATACCCTTGCTCGACTTTACGAATCGATGCTACGCGAAATGCGTGACGCTGCGGGAGACTCGGGCGAGTTCTACACGCCCCGGCCAGTCATTCAGTTCATGGTAGCCGTTTCGAACCCGCAGTTGGGAGAAGTCGTACTCGACCCTGCTTGCGGGACCGGCGGCTTTCTGGCGGAGGCGTTCTCCCATCTTGAAAAACAATGCAAGACTGTTCAAGATCGAAAGGTCCTGCAAGACAAGAGCATTGCGGGTGGCGAAGCAAAGCCATTGCCCTATATGTTGGCCCAAATGAATCTGTTGCTCCATGGGCTGGATGCACCAGCGATTGATTACGGAAATAGTCTCGCGGTGAAGATCACGGAACTCGGACCCAGCGATCAGGTTGATGTCATTCTTACCAATCCTCCCTTCGGTGGTGAGGAAGAGGTCGGTATTCGAAGCAACTTCCCATCCGCCAAGCAAACTAGCGAAACGGCCTTGTTGTTTCTGCAGTTGATCATGCGCCGCCTAAAGAAACCTCGCTCTGGCCATGAGAATGGCGGACGAGCCGCGATCGTTGTTCCAAACGGCACTTTGTTCGGCGATGGCGTTTGCGCTCGGATCAAAGAGGATTTGCTGAAGGACTTCAATTTGCACACGATTGTCCGATTGCCCAATGGTGTCTTCGCACCCTATACGGCCATCCCAACGAATCTCTTGTTCTTTGATCGATCAGGGCCAACG
>JAYVPE010000390.1:0-4770 GCA_043757575.1 Pirellula sp. | reverse complement strand
TTTTATCCGCCGTTACGCACTCACATGCATGTTCGGAAATATCGAAATCGCGAACGATGCTCATTTTCCAAGGATGGAAAACGACGATGGAAAAGAATCCAAAATTGACCACAGGTCTATTTCGCTCTTGCTTTGACAAGCGTTGGCTCAGCCTGCCCCTCATTTCGGCTGCTTTACTCAATTTATCTTCACCTGCCATCGCGCAGACGATCCACAGCAAAGTCAGCATACCACCCTCGCCAACGGCTAAAACCGAGCGTGAATGGATTTGGTATTCCGACACACAAAGTGAGTCTCGAAGAGGAGATGCCTACTTTCGACGTGTCATGGACTTACCGGATATCGAAAAAGCGTTTATCGAGTTCGAAGCGGATGAATCCTGTGAAGTATTCGTGAATGGTAAACGCGTTGGGACGAGCAAAGCAGCCCGTACTATCGAGCGCATGGACGTATCCTCTGCGGTCCGCTCTGGGAAAAATATCATCGCAATCCGCGCAAGCAACCGCCAAAGCGACGGTGTGGGACTCAAGATCGGTTTCATGTTCAAGCCGATTGATTCCAAATGGCGAATCGTGGTTAGTGATGCTGACTGGAAAGCAAGTAAAACGGCCTCCCAGAACTGGCAACTGTTGCGATTTGATGACGCCAAGTGGAATGCAGCGATCTCTATCGACAGCAACAACAAAGCTGTTGTGAAGTCGGAGACTGCCAAGGTTAAAACAACTCCTGTTGTTGCTTCGCTTGGAGACTATGATTCGAAGAAGGGACCGCCGCCCGCAGAACGATTTACAACCAAGCCTGGCTTTGTCGTGGACGAAGTGATTGATCACGCATCCATCGGTTCCATTGTCGCGATGGCGTTCAATGAGTTCGGCCACATTGTGGCTTCACAAGAGGGTGGTCCATTAGTTTTGATATACGACGCCGACAAAGATGGCACACCTGAAAAGAGTCGCGTTTATTGCGAGCTCATCAAAAACATTCAAGGCATCTTGCCTCTCAACGGAGACGTTTATGTAACCGGTGATGGTCCAGAGGGCTCAGGCCTCTATCGACTCATGGACGAAGATCGGAACGGCCAACTTGAAAAATCCGATCTACTGCTCAAATTCCAAGGTGCACCTGGAGAGCATGGTCCACACCAAATTGCATTTGGTCCCGATGGCTGTATTTACATCGTCGTTGGAAATCACTCGAAACTTAGTACGCCTGTCGATGAAAGTAGTTCGTATCGATTGCCTTACGAGGGAGATCTCGTTCAACCTCGCTTTGAAGATCCAGGTGGGCATGCTGAAGGCATCAAGGCACCCGGTGGAACGGTAGTGCGATTGGAATTGGCAACCAAAAAAGTCCAGGTTGTTGCCGGAGGTCTACGCAATGCCTACGATCTTGCTTTCCATCCCAACGGAAATTTGTACGTGCACGATAGCGACATGGAAGCAGACATTGGTTCGATTTGGCACAGATCAACTGGCTTGTTTCGAATTTCCGAAGGTGGTGAGTACGGCTGGCGCAGCGGCTGGGCAAACTGGCCAGAATACTATCTGGATCGACTGCCAGCTCTAGCCACATCAGGTCGTGGCTCTCCAACAGGAATGGCGATCTACTCACACTTTAAGTTCCCCGCGAGATACCATCGGTCGTTGTTCATGGCCGATTGGTCTGAGGGACGAATCTTGTCCATGAACGTCGAATCGACAGACAAGTCCAAGGGCAAGATGGAGGACTTCGTTACTGGAACTCCGATGAACGTTACGGATTTGGAGGTCGGCCCGGATGGTTGGCTCTATTTCAGTACCGGTGGACGTGGGACCGATGGCGGCATTTACCGAGTCCGATGGGTTGGAGAGATCCCTGCGCAAGTAACCGACTTGGGAAGCGGGATAACGAAAGCAATCCGACAACCACAAATCTATTCGGCTTATGGTCGTCAGGCCGCAGCCGTTCTAAAGAAAGAATTGGGGTCGGAATGGGCAGAACAAATTGCTGGCGTTGCGTATAGCAGCGAAAACCCTGCTCGCTATCGAATGCAAGCCCTGGATCTTATGCAATTGCTGGGTCCCATCCCAACAACCGAAATGCTAATCGAATTGAGCAATAGTTCTAGCGAGCAGGTGCAAATCAAGTGTGCTCGAATGCTTGGTCTGCACAGTGACGATAACGATGCCCAGATGCAGCTCCGAAAATTGCTGCGAGATGAGAACGAATCGGTTCGCATAGCAGCATGTGAGTCGATTTTACGACTTGGTGTGATTTGCGAACCCTCGGAATTGAAAGCGTTGTTGCAGAGCAATACGAGAGAAGAGCGATTCGCGGCCCGGCAGGCCTTGGCAATCGTGGAGAACGACAAATGGCGCAACAGCTTTTTGAGCGACACCTCCAGCCGATTGGTGATCAACGCCGGATTGGCTCTGATTGCAACTGAACCGAACCGCGCAAATGCAGGGCTCGTTATCGACAACCTAATGCGTTTATCTCAAGGTTTCGTGAGCGACGCAGACTTTGTCGACTTGCTTCGAGTTATGCAAATCGCTCTTCATCTCAATGCAGTTGAGCCCACGAGCCTTCCAGCCTTGAAGGCATTGGTCGAAAAGGAATTCCCGGCTGGAAATTCAGCTATTAACTGCGAACTAGTGCGCCTTGCAACTTACATGCAGTGCGATATTGTTCCGCAAGCGATCAAGTTCTTGCAGTCGGACGTTGCTATGCCAGAGCGAATGCTGATCTCGATGCATTTGCCTCTGATTCGGCACGAATGGACCTCTGTTGAGCGAATGACCGTCCTGCAGTTTTTAGAGACGGCACAAAAGGCAAAAAGTGGCAGTTCGTATCAACTCTACGTAATGAAAACATCGCAAGCGTTAGCCAGTTTTCTAACGGAATCCGAAGCGATTCGTATCCTGGAAATGGGTGAACGATATCCCAACGCAGCCTTGTCCGCCCTATTCAAAACACCGGAGCAATTAACACCCGAGCAGATCCAAACTTTGGTTCAACTCGATAGGGCGATTGACAAAGGTGGTTTGGAGGAGGATGTCTTCAAACGCCTCAAGACAGGCATCACAGCCGTCCTTTCGAATCAGCAGGATGATGCTGCGATTGAACACTTGCGTGAACGCTGGCGAAAAAGTCCAGACCGTCGAGCTACGATTGCATTGGCAATGGCTCAGCGACCTGACGAACGCAATTGGGATTATCTGGTTCGTTCTATATCACTCTTGGATTCATTTGCGGTCTCAGATGTCTGCGATTGTTTACGCAAGATTGACGTAGCCACGGAAGATCCTGAAGCGTTGCGACAGACTATTCTCCAAGGCTGCAAACTGTTCGAGGCTGGACAGGATCCGAAGCCAACCATTCAACTCATAGAGTATTGGACGGGAGAGAGCATGGACAAGCCTCGGGATAAAAAGCAGTCTCCCATGTCCGCGTGGCAGAAGTGGTACGAAATGAGATTCCCCGATTTGCCGCCCGCCGTATTGGCTACGGCGACCGAACAACCAAGATGGTCACTCGGCTTTCTCGAACAGTTCTTGTCGGGTGAACAAGGCAAATTTGGCGAGAAAACAAACGGCGCACAGATCTTCGCAAAAGCTCAATGCAGTTCGTGTCACAAGCTAGATACGCTGGGCAATGGCTTTGGTCCAGACTTGACAAGCGTTACAAAACGTTTCACGCGGTCGGAATTTTTGGAATCCGTGCTTTTTCCTTCGCATGTAATTAGCGATCAATACGCTTCGAAAAAAGTTCTAACGACGAACGGACAAATCTATACGGGTATAACCATTCAGACAAAACAGGGACTGACGGTACGAACCAAGGAGAACAAAGAGCTCTTAGTGGCAAAGGCCGATATCGAGGAAGTGTTGCCAAGCAAAGTATCCGCCATGCCTGCGGGTCTGCTGGATATGCTGACCCCTTCCGAGATTCGTGACTTGCTTTGCTTCATCGGCTACTTGCCACAAGAGAATATCGCCGAGGAGAAACCCATTACAGTGCGGCGCTAGCCCGGATTATTCATGCCTATCGAGTTTTCGTTGTAAAGTACCGCTGCGATGGACATTGTGAAAAACCGTTCAAATGCAGACTGCTCTTCCCAACCCGACGCGTAACGCGAGGGATTTTGTGCTGGTCCCTCGCTTACGCGTCGGGTTGTGAATAATCCAGGCTAGTGGTGCGTATTATATTGTTTAGTTTAGGTTTTTGGATTGAGTCGCAGGCACTCAATTTGACCGCACGCGGACGTTCTTGAATTCCACCCACATTGGCTTGCCCGCATGAAGCTGCACAGCCAGAATCCCCTCTTTCAACGCAAGCTTAGGCTCGTTATCGGTGAAATCAAGAATCAATCGGTTGTTCAAGTAATGTTGAATTTGAGCTCCCTTTCCGATAATCACAACGTCGTTCCAATCATCCAGTTTGAATAGTTTTTTGAATCCTTCTTGATCGATGAGAGAACTGGATTCTACTTTCTTGCCTTCGGTTCCCCATGATGCCTTTTCACCCACAAGACAAATTCGGCCGCGCTTGCCACCTTCGTCGTAGATAAAACTGGAAGTATTTGGAAACGTGACTTCATTGCGAAGTTCATGTTGATAACCGCGTACGACCCAAGCGTTTTTCACCTTGTCATCCGTAATGTGCTTGGAACGGTACTGAATGCCAGAATTATTGTCTGCATTGCAACGGAATGACAGCCGCAATTCGAAGTCCTTAGTCGTACCCTTTTTCCAAATCAAAAAAGTATTTCCAGCAGCGGGGGTTTCAGCG
>JAYVPE010000389.1:0-18189 GCA_043757575.1 Pirellula sp. | reverse complement strand
AATGCAAGAGGCTGGCAGCCTGTTCTGCAATTTTTGAATCTCGCGCTCCTATAGTAAACAACCCGTTGACGGACTAAATTGGTTCAACTCCTTGCCTTAAATCCTCTCCTAGAGATTTCTATGAAATCCGACTCTCCGTCTCGCGCACGCCAAGTGGTCCTTTGGTTCGCCGTCACGCTGGCGATCATTACCTATGTGGATCGCATATGCATTTCGCAGGCCGCGCCGACGATGCAGAAGGAACTGGGGCTGTCAAAAATTGAAATGGGGTACGTATTCTCTGCGTTTGCGTTGTCTTATGCGCTGTTTGAAATTCCTGGCGGTTGGCTCGGCGATCGCATCGGGCCACGCAAGGTGTTGATGCGGGTTGTATGTATGTGGTCCATTTTCACAGTGGCGACTGGCTGGGCAAGAAATTTCTGGTCGCTCATTGTATGCCGGTTTTTCTTTGGGGTAGGCGAAGCGGGTTGCTTTCCCAACATCACGATTGCCTTTTCAAACTGGTTCCCGATGTCCGAGCGCGTCAAAGCTCAAGGGATCCTGTGGCTCAGTGCCCGTTGGGGTGGAGCGTTTACGCCATTGCTGGTCGGATGGATGTTGGCAGGCAGCGGCGATGGTAAATTCGGTCTCGGTTTGCATTACAAATGGGTGTTTCTAATCTTCGGAGCACTCGGCGTTTTTTGGTCGATCCTGTTTTACCGCTGGTTTCGCGATAACCCGAAAGACCATCCCTCCGTGAATGCCGCCGAGCTTGCACACATTGGTGAGAACTCGTACCTGGGCGATCATGCGTTTCCTTGGCGCAAGCTCCTCGCCTCACGCACGGTATGGATGCTGTGGGCCCAATACGGCTTCATGTCATACGGATGGTATTTCTATATCACTTGGTTCCCGACTTACTTGAAGGAACAATTTGTAGAACTGAGTGAATTGCAGCGTGCATTACTGGCTTCTGTTCCCCTTTTTTTTGCTGGAATGGGTTCGATCATCAGCGGGCTTTGCTCTGCGGCGATAGATCGTCGATTGCGTAGCATTGCAAAAACAAGGAGGGTGCTCGGTGTTACTGGCATGGGGCTTGCAGGCATTATGTTGCTCGTTTCGATTCAATTCAGTTCGCCCGTCGCAACGGTTTTGTCGATTGGACTCGGAGCGCTCTGCAATGACCTCGCCATGCCGGGCGCATGGGGTGCATGCATGGATGTGGGCGGACGCCATACCGGTGCTCTCGCTGGCAGCATGAACATGATGGGCCAAATCGGCGGCGTCATCGGGCCGATTGCGGTACCAATCGTCCTCAAAGCGACGAACAACAGTTGGACCGCGAATATTGCTCTATTTTCCCTCACTTACTTCCTAGGAGCGATCTGCTGGGCGTTTGTCAATTCAGACGATCGCTTGCATGATTAACTCCTGAGAACAAGATCGAAGACGAAGGCTGCAGCCAACTCATCCACAAGCTCCTGTTCGGGAATGCGATCTCCAAGGCGTTCTTCCATGTCCTAAATTGCAAAAAGCGACATTGATACCCATATGATTTTTACCTTCGTCGATTTTGAGAAGCCTGGTAAGCAGCAGGGTTTTCTACAAGTTCCCTACTCACACAACCTCGGTGGTTGGGCAAACGTCATGATACCGATCACTGTGGTCGGCAGCGGTAAAGGGCCCACGGTCTTGGTCCTCGGTGGCAATCACGGTGATGAGTACCAAGGTCAAATCGCTGCCATGAAACTTGCTCGAGAATTAAGGCCAGACTTAATCAGTGGCCGCATCATTCTCATACCATCATTGAACTTTCCGGCCGCTCGGGCAGCTACCCGCTTGTCACCACTCGATGGGATGAATTTGAATCGAGCATTTCCAGGCGAACCCGAGGGAACCGTCACTAGCCAAATTGCACATTTCTTAACGAATGTCCTCTTTCCGTTAAGCGATGTTGTGATCGATATCCATTCGGGTGGACGCAGCATGGAGTTCCTACCCTGCGCGCATATGCATTTGGTTTCCGACTTGGATCAACGCGGAAAAATGCTAGCGGCCATGCTGGCTTGGAATACAGATTTTGCATTTCTCTATGCGGATATCGCGGGCACTGGATTGTTACCGGTTGAAGCAGAAAATCAGGGAAAACTGGTTGTCACAACGGAGCTGGGAGGTGGCGAGGCGATCCCGGCGAGCGTACATCGCATTGCGCAAAACGGTTTGCGAAATGTGTTGATTCATGTCGGTGTACTTAAGGGAATACTGGAAACTCGAGCGAGTCTCTGCAAGCCGCCTACCATTTTGACACAGTCGCTCAATCGCGAGGACTATTTACTTGCACCGGAATCCGGTGTGTTTGAAATTGGCTTTGATCTAGGTGCTAAAGTGAATCGAGGTGAAAGAGTCGGATGGATTCACCACTTAGAACGACCCGATCGCGAAGCGGAGCCAATCATCGCTCAGAGCGATGGTTACTTGGTGACTATGCGAGCCCCGTGCCTGACGCAGCAAGGTGATTGCGTCGCCGTCATCGCGCAAGAAGTGGCACTCGCAGCCCTCATTGATCGCAGCTCATGAATCGCACCGACAGACACGCGTGCTGCCGTCGGAATGCTGAATTTTTCGACCTGTACGATTGGATTGCCTGCGAAATTAAGTTTTGTAAAATTGCGACTAGCCGTGAAGCGGCGGCATGCTGTAGATTTGTTGGCAATCATTGCAGAAGTTCCGAAGGGACGACATGAGCGATCGATCTCTATGGAGACGTCATATCCTCCCTTCGGGACTATCAACTCACTATGACTTGAAGACCATGGGCTGATGCCCATGGCTACAACATTTCGTCCCTCCAGGACTAGGAATTCTTGTTTGTAGCTTTCCAAAGCGATTCAATCGTACAGGTCGAATTTTTTCAGTGCTCTTGTTTCTGGCCTAGCTCCATTGCTCACTGGCGTTTGGAAAAAGACGATTGGCGTTAATCTATGGCTAAGCTACGCTGCAGTGATTTACGTGGCTGCGGCGGTGGTATTGTTCGTCGGCATTCAACAGTTGTTCCAAAAAGATTACGACCGAGTTCACTGAGGCTAAGTCAGAGTTGCTAGAAATTCTGATCGCCGAATGCAAGCAGGAAGCCTCTAGAGTTTTTTGAACTCAACTGGTATCCTCCATTCGCGTGTTTCAATTGGTTTCTTTTTTTGGCAGAAGGTAGCTCGTGGCAGTCCTGACTCAGCCTATTAAATGGCACGGTGGTAAGTATTATCTACGGAAGTGGATCGTTGGCCTGATGCCGCCACATCTGCATTATGTAGAACCGTTCTTTGGCGGTGGAGGCATTCTGCTGGCCCGAGATCCTGATCGAGATTGGATGTCGTCCGATGCTCAAAAATTGCCCGCTGCATTGCAGGGTAGCAGCGAAGTCGCTAACGATCTCCATGGGGAATTGATAAACTTTTGGCGAGTCCTTCAGAATGCTGATGACTTTGAAGCCTTTCGGCAGCGGATCGAACTAACGCCGTTTAGCGAAACTGAGTTCGTTGAAGCACGAAACAATTCAAACTCGATAAATTTAGATAAATCAGAAAGCCGCGTCGAGCGAGCTATTCGGTTTTTTATACTAGCAAGGCAGTCTCGGCAGGGACTGATGAAAGATTTTGCAACCCTTTCAAGAAACCGCACCCGAAGTCGGATCAACGAACAGGTCTCCGCGTGGCTGAACGTTATTGAAGGACTGCCTGACGTCCATCAGCGTTTACAAAAAGTCGTGATCTTGAATCAGAATGCCTGTGACGTTATCCGTAAACAGGACGGCCAGAATACGTTATTTTATTGCGACCCGCCCTACGTTCACGAAACCCGTTCAACCACCGGAGAATATGAGTTCGAAATGACGGAAGCTCAGCACCGCGAATTGCTGCAGCTCCTGGCCGGAATTGCGGGCAAGTTCATGCTCAGCGGTTATCCGAGCGATCTCTATCGTGAGTGGGAACAACGACACGGTTGGAAACGTCATGAGTTTCTCATCGACAACAAGGCAGCATCTGGCAAAGTCAAGGAAACCATGACAGAATGCCTGTGGTGTAACTTTTAAGGCATCCCCATATTTACTATTGCGAATGAGACGGCTATCCGACAGTCAGTTGTTGTCTCTTTAAGGTCGATTGCATTTCTGTCCATTGCGTTGGAATGTCGGATACAGCCTGCGTCTCCCGCAATTCGTCGCGATTCTTCTGAAACCAAGCGGTTACTAATCCAATCGTCTCTTCATACCGGAGGAATCCTGAACCGACTGATTGGGAGTTCTCGCACCAAATTGCTAAATCAATCCGGGTAGATCGCCATTGCGAAGCGTTCTGTGGTTTGGCAATCGCATGTTCGACACCTCCCTTTCGTATTAAATACCAAATATCCCGACCATCACACCCTTGCACAGAATAGATAAAGGAATATTGTTCGCGTGCTCGTTTAAAGTTAGTCAATCGATTCGAAAGCCATTTTAGGATTTTCAAATCGTCGCGCATGCGAGCGGCATGCTCGAAGTGTTGGCCAGTTGCGGCTCGGGCCATTTGTTGTTCGATTTGTGCCAAGACTTCGACGGATGACCCATTGAGAAATCGAAGGGCCTTTTCAACTTGTTCGCCGTAATTCTGTCGGGTACAAGACCGCAAGCACGGGGCAAGGCAAGTACGGATTTCTTGGCGAACACATCCTGCTCGCAATTCCAAATCGAAGAGCTGCAGTTGGTCGGAATACAGCATGGGTGTCTTTTGACTGCAGTCTCTCAACAAATAGTGACGATTCAGGATCTCGACTGCACGGTGCAAGTTTCCGATTCCATGAAACGGACCATGACAATCCGCCGCATTTGGATCGAATTGCTTGCTCAAGTAAAAGCGTTCTGCTGGCGCATTGCCAATGCACACGAACGCTTGCTGCTGTCGATTCGGCATCCCGACTACGTTCAGTCTGGGTTGCCATCGCCGAATCAACATTTGTTCGCGGAGCAGCGCCCCAAAATCGCTCGGCTGCTTTTCCCAAACAATCGCCTCGGCGGCCTGAATAATTCGACCTGCCTTTTCATCGGTGTTGTTAGGCATAAAGTAACTGAGCAATCGATTGCGTAATGATTTCGACTTTCCTACGTAAATCAATCTCCCCGTCGCGTCCAGCATCCCATAGACGCCAGGCAACTTGGGAGCATTGCGTAAAACCAGCCCTCGCAATTCGTCAGTGCACTTCGCTTCGATTCGACTAAGCGTTGTGCGAGGAAACGGCATAAGCGGGTCTTCGCCGAAGTCCACAAATGTTTCATGCCAGTGTGCGTCCATGCTCTCCTCCTGAAAACAAACCACGATTTTGCATCGATTGACTGTCGGCCTGCATTATGCCCTTTTCCAGCAATACCACCAATGCCACACGAATGTTCGCGTGTCTCCTCGAATTGGGTGCGGCCACTCCAGTCCCCTCTACAGTTTTTGTCCAATTCAGGCTACAACATTGGGTTCCAAAAAGCGGATCCAGCATTCCCAAAAGTCATTTGAACCGAGTCCTGACATATGAAAATCATTTGTAATCGTGAGAAACTGCTGGGTGCATTTCAAATCGCTGCGGGAATCGCGCCGACCCGAAGCCCGAAAGAAGTCCTAAACAATATCAAAATCGATGCTACGGAAGGACGAGTCGTGTTGATGGCAACCGATTTGGAGGCCGGAATTCGGCTGGAAGTTGAAAACGTTCAAGTTCTCTCACCCGGTCGAGCTCTATTCAATGTTCAGAGAGTCGGAAATATTCTTCGCGAAGCCAGCGATGAATTTCTAACCATTGAATCCACCGAGAATTCACTCGATTTTTTAGGGAGCCACTCGGAATTCCATTTGCCTCGCGCTAATCCGGATGAGTTCCCAAGTGTCGTGGAATTTTCCGAAGAAAGCTATTTCGAACTGCCAGCGCGACTCTTCAAAGAGCTAGTCAAACGCACCATTTTTGCGACCGACAATGAAAGCACTCGATATCAACTTGGCGGAGTGCTTTTCGAAATGGACGGCGAACATATTACGACGGTCGCAACGGACGGTCGACGATTGGCATGCATGCATGGAACCGGGACTTCGGTTGGCGGCTTCAAAAATTCCGGAATGTCTACGATCGTTCCTACCAAAACTCTGACACTGATGGATCGCTCTATTAGTGAAAAGGATGAAATGGTCCACGTTGCGGCTCGTAGCAACGACATACTCATACGAACGAACCGTTGCACGATCTATTCTCGCCTTGTCGAAGGCAGATATCCGAATTGGCGACAGGTCATTCCAAGTCGCGAAAATAAAACACGTATTGAAGGTATGGTTGGACCATTTCTTCACGCAATTCGCCAAGCGTCCATCGTGGCCGACCCCGAGAGCCGCGGTGTCGAATTTGTATTTGGTAATGGTACTCTCATCGTCGCTGCTCGTACTGCTGACATCGGTCAATCGCGAATTGAAATGCCGATATCTTATACAGGAGAGGAAGTTAAAATTACAATGGACTATCGTTTTGTTCTGGACTTTTTCAAGGCTCTCGACTTAGAAAAGAACTTCGCCATTGAGGTCCGAAGCAACGCAGAACCTGCTATGTTTTCCACAGACGATGGCTACACCTACGTCGTAATGCCTATGGCTCGCACTTAGTTTCTCTCAACATTCTCTCTCGGACTAAAAAATGACGATTTCGGCGTTCATGGAAAAGCACTTTCGCCATTTCAATGCACGCGAAACACTTGCTGCCGCTAAGGCGTACAAAAAATTGGTAGTTGAAGAGCATGGAGCCATGATGGTCTCTTTGGCTGGCGCGATGAGTACGGCTGAACTCGGCGTTTCGCTCGCCGAAATGATACGCGATGGAAAAGTACACGCGATCTCGTGCACTGCCGCAAACCTGGAAGAGGATTTGTTCAATCTGTTTGCTCACGATGAATACAGACTGATCGAAAACTGGCGGGCGCTGAGCGTCGAGGACGAAGTCGCGTTGCGAGACGAAGGATACAATCGAGTTACGGACACATGTATTCCTGAGACTGTCATGAAACACATGCAGAGTCGTTTGGTCAAATACTGGGCCAAAGCTGCTGCGGAAGGCAAGAGCTATTTTCCTTACGAGTATATGTTCATGTTGCTCGACGAGCCGGATCTTAAACCGCTCTACAAGATCCCGGCAGAACACTCGTGGATGATCGCTGCAAAAGAAGCTGGTATTCCCGTTTTTTCTCCTGGAATCGAAGATAGCACTCTCGGAAATATGTTTGCCGCACGTGTTATGGATGGCACTGTTTCAACGCATCATGCTTTAAAAAGCGGGACCCAACAACTGGAACGATTGGCTCAATGGTATCGTACTTTGAGCAAAGAGCGAGGCATCGGATTCTTTCAAATTGGAGGCGGAATTGCGGGCGATTTCGCAATTTGCGTTGTTCCGATGTTGATCCAAGATTGTGACGAACCGGACACGCGACGATGGGCCTATTTTGCTCAGATAAGCGATGCAGATACAAGCTATGGTGGCTATAGTGGTGCCGTTCCAAACGAAAAAATCACATGGAATAAGTTGACGGCGGACTCACCGAAGTTCATGATCCATAGCGATGCAAGTATCGTAGCACCGCTTATTTTCGCGTATGTTTTAGGGCAATAACTGTGACGCCAACGTCCGTCCAACTGTGGGAGCGAATCCAAGCCACCGGACTAGCGTCTCAGGAAGAATGCCGGAATTGGGCCATCGAAATCGCGAAGTCTTCGGCGCCAGAATGCTTGAACGATGCAAGCAAATTGGCCGCAGAACTTATTCGACTCGGCAAAATCACTTCCTTTCAAGCAAATGTTTTGTATGGCGACTTATCTATTCCGATCGCAATAGGCCCCTACCGCATCTCCGAGTCCTTAGAAGCGCGTCTTGGTGCGAATTGGTTCCTGGCGTTTGATTCTAGCCGATCGAAAAACCTGCCGCGATGGTGTTATCTGCTAACAGTCCAAGAGTTGCAGCGAACAGAACTGCAAAATTGGCCGCCGAGTGTGGTTCTGGCCACCAAGCAAGTTGCGGTCGCTCATCCTTCCATCGACAAGTGGCTTTTTTCGGGAATAGTTAAGTCTAGCGTCGTTGCCGTTTGTGAAGTGCTCGATGGCCAATCGTTAACCTCCGTACTTTGTGATCGAACCTTAAGTTGGTCCGAGTCGGCAGCTATGGTTGAGCAGATAGCAGCGGGACTGCAGAAAATGCACGACTCGGGATTGGTGCATGGCTGTGTTAGTCCTGATGCCATTTGGTGTGTTGACGACGGAGAGTTTGTTCTTCGCCGCGATCCATTTTTCCCGCCCGTAAACCCGTATGCGACCAATGGCAAATCGGTCATTACAAGCTCTAGAGACACTCAACTCGCTGTTGCTGCTCCAGAGCTTACGCTTCCAAATAGTTCGCATACCTTTCAAACCAATTTGTACGCGTTGGGATGTGTTTGGTCTCGATCACTTGGTCCAACGAAATTGCCAGCCCCCTTGCAACGATGCTTGGACCATTTGTTAGCCAAAAACCCAGTTGCAAGATTTGCTTCTACTTCTGAGTTAATTAAGGCGATTGAATTCGCGGTCAATGAGTCTGAGAAGCAACCGACCACGCCCACGAGGGAAATACCGGCTACGGGTGACTCAACCGTTTCGAAGCTAGAGGCTGACTCCTTGACTGAACCGAAGAGAAAAGCCACCTCAGGCCCCAAGAAGAAAACAGGCAAGAAAAAGTCAAAGAAAAAAAAGCCTTTTTGGCTGTTACCTGCAATGTTAGGCGGTTCCTGTCTGATTTTTGCGCTCGTCGTCACCATGCTCGTTCGAAATGGTGGTCCATCATCAAACAAGGGTTCGGACAAGCAAATGGCGTCGACTATTTCACCTAATGTGAATCGAAAGGATCTAAAGACCGACACTACTGGACAAATTACGATATCCAGTAGCAGTAGTGATGGAGGGACCTTAAAGAAACCTACGGAGTCGGTAACAGAATATTTCGCAATTGAGCCGGACAATGGCCAGTTGCTTTGGGCACCGCCTCAAGCTGGCTCTCCCCATTCCCTTGAGATGTTCCCTGCAGGTCTAGAAGCGATGGTTTTTGTGTCTGGCAATGCCTGGAATCATCGAGGTAGCTTAAGCGGAATTGGGAAATGGTGGCTGGAGTCTCAGCCGGATTTGACTAGCTACTCACGGGCCTTCCTTTGCTAAGCGACGATCGCATCAACTCCGTCGCCATAGCATTGTATCCAAGTAAAAAGCCAGGAGTCCCGCAGGCAGTTTTTCGGATTTCGTATTCGCAACCCGTTGCGATCGATTCTGTCACGCAATCAGTTTCCGGTTTCTCGTTGCAATTGTTCGATCCGAAAAGCAACACCAAAAAAGGACTTTGGAGCAATGAATCTCCATCGAATGCCATTGCGATTGCCATGGATGGAATGCAAACCGAGGGCACTGCGATGATTCAGCGAGCCGTGGTTGGCTCCGAAGAATTGATTGCTACATTGCCGGAACTCAATAATGGTCCAGCTCCGCTTCGCAGGCAATTGGAGACGCTGTTAAAGTCGACAGATAGTCGGTCCGACTTATGCGTACTGTTTGCGCCAAGTTTTCTTTTCGGTGATGGCCGTGAACTTCTTTCTTCAGCACCCAAAGCCCAAGAGACTCTTCGCAATTCTATTGACGAGTCAATGCAAGCAGTCGCGTTTGCCACAACCTTCGAACCTCGCTGGTACATGGAGTTACGCATGTTGGGTTCAGAAATGCGGGATGCTAGTAAGTTCACTACGTCGCTGAAGTCGAGTTTGCTGGCGGTACCGGACGGTTTTGAAAAGGGCTTATCGTCCGGTGCTACGCTACATCCGTATTGGCGGGCGTTAGGATTGCGTTATCCCCAGATGATGAGAGCCCTCAACCGCTATGCACGATATGGTTTCGAAGACGGACAAGTTGTGGCAAATGCTTATCTTCCACCTGATGCGATGAGCAATATTGGTGTTGCAAGCTGGATGGCCTTAAACAATTCATTTGGAGAGCCAACTCCCTCTGTAGCTTCAAAACCAAAGTCCGCAACGAAACCTCCGGCCAAGTCGATTGATGAAGTTTTAGAATCAAAAATTACCATTGGATTTGAACAGGAGTCATTGGAGTCTGCATTGCAATTAATCGCGAGCGAGGTGTCGGAGTCCGTCCTGGGAGGAACGCCGATTTCAATGGCCATAAACGGAACTGCATTTCAAAAAGAGGGTATCACACGCAATCAACAAGTACGAGCCTTCAAGCAGAGCGGTGTAACGCTTCGAGCAGTGTTGACCGATTTGGTCCGCCGTGCCAATCCAGTCACCACGGTTCAATCACCAACGGAACGGAACCAAAAAGTGGTTTGGTTGGTCCTAGAAGATTCTGAACGGCCAGGCGCGAAGAAGATCGAACTGACCACGCGAACTTGGTCGGAAGCGAATAAGATTTCGCTTCCAAAGGAATTTGTTTCCGAGTAGTCTGGCCGGAAATAACCTGCATAAGCCCTACAACAGGATTTTCTTAGCATCAGTTCATCGGTTCATTGGAACAAAGTATTGGAATAGATTTGCGGCAGACTAGTCTGAGATCTATGAGCAAATTATCGAACCAAGTCTTACGAAACGCATTATCCAGTTTGGCAACTGTTTCGCTCAGTTTGGCAACTGTTTCGATATCCTCTGTTGCGGTTGCGCAAACCACAGAATTGCCGAGGAAGCAGTCGATTTCCAAGAGCGGGGTCGCAATAGAATCCTGTGAACGGGAAGTGCGCCCAATCCAGCGGGTGAAAAAGCCAGCGAAACCAATCACGGCGGACTGGACAACCATGGCCTCGACCTACACGCACGATCAAGACGGACAACGCGTGGACCAATATGCTTTGCCGGTCGAGCCACAATCAATGGAACGACCAGACTTTGTTCGCAGCGGATTCCGGAGCACACGCAGCTCATTGCAAGCAGGTTTTAGCGCCGACCATTACCATGTGACTGAACAATGGGGACAACCTGCACAACCCTATGGTGAATGGCGATACCCCAACAGACCGTTTAGTGTTCCCTATGGCCAATGGGGACCCCAGTTGCCGCAAGTGGTCGTTGGCGGAAATCAATGGAATGCTTTTGGACCTAGAGGCTTCAATCCTGGAGTTTCAGGAAACGGTAATGGTAATAGTAATTTCGTACCAGGCATTAACGGCCCCGCACAACAAGGAAATATGCCAGGAATGGGAGGCTTGGGAGGGTGGCCGATGGTTCCAGGCGGAATCGGCAATAACGCAGGAAACGCACAATGGTGGGGACAAGGAGGAGGGGGAGGACTGCCGGGAGGATTTGGAGTTGGACCGGCGAACGTATTACCTGCGGGGCAAGACGAATTCTACCCACAGGCACCGACCTACCATCCAATGTCAGGCGGTGGTTTCCAGTCACCCTTCCGTGATTGAGCGGGTTGACTGCGCCAAAGTTCGCTGTGGTGGTTGCGGGATTTTTAACCTTTTATCTTCTAACTTCCGCTAACCATCTCTTCAAAAACTTTCCTTTGTTCGGTCATGGCGGCTACTTTGTCGGCTGGATCGGTTCCAGCCTCTATAAGTATCCAGCCTGAGTAATCGATTTCGCGAAACAGATTGAAGAGCTCGCGATAGGGATAGGTATCTTTCGTGTTGTTCAATTCTCGAACATGACACGTCGCGCCGAAGCGAGCTTGAACCATCTTGAAATTGGCGGCCAAGCCCTCACCTTTGAGGTCTTCGCCGTTGGAATTCCAACAGACTGCGGCGTTCTTGTGGTCGGCAACTTTAAAGATATCGCGAATGACCGGCAGTTCGGAGGTTCCGGCCCCGTGCACCTCAACTCGAATCTGCTGTCCATATTCTTGTCCATAGGCAGCTACCTCATTCAGAGCTTTGCCGATCTGTTCGATAGTTTTTTTGTGCGGCACATCTTTGACAAAACCGTTTGGTTTGACTTTGACTCCGTTGGCACCGCAGTCGTGCATGAGTCGAATGTAATCCTTGGTCAATTCGATGTTGGCTTTCAGTTTGGCAGGATCGTTCGAGTGATACTCGGCATTGGAACCATAACCAACCAAAACGATCCCACTATCCTCAAAACGCTTTCGAACTTCTTTGCGCTGAGACTTGGAAAGGCTGGGTTCGACACCATGCTTGTGTGCGGTTCGAAGTTCAACACCAGCCATTCCGGATTTTTTGCAGGCATCAATGACGGTCGGCAGATCCATGTGTTGTCCCCAGAGGTAAGTAACCAGTCCGAATCGCATCTTCGATGGTTTTAGCGCTGCGATGGAGGTCGCTCCAGCCGAGACTGGGATGGATGCGGCTACGGCTGCTCCAGAAACGGTTCCAATGAATTCGCGTCGTGTGGAAATGTTTGGAGTCATGAGTTGGCTTGCATGGTTTGAGGGGAAGGAAAATGAGCAGCAAATCGCAAATCAAGTTCGATATCATACAACATCTACGTTGTGCTCAGGACGACACTTCTCAGACCGAAGCCCTAAAGCCGCGATCACAGGCCTAGAACGCGTGTCTGTCATTCGAACTCAAAACTGTCAGTTTCGGCCCACTATTTGCAATTAGGGATATTTTTGAATTGCTGACTGCCACTCGCTTGGCATTCAAGTGTTGTAAAGCCTTGAGACCGGATGAAAATATGACTTTTCGAATGGATAAACTGACGATCAAAGGCCAGGAAGCCGTGGTCGAAGCTCAATCGCTGGCAACTGCGTCCGGGAATCCCGAGATCGAAGGCTTGCACTTGCTCTCGGCGTTGCTCAAGGATAACGAAGGCGTGGTTGTCCCATTGTTTAAAAAAATGGGGGCTCCTTTTGAGAAAATTCGATCGACATGTGACAGCGAATTGCAGCGGTTGCCGCGAAGTTCAGGTGGGCGTCAGCCCTCGATCGGTCCTTCGTTGCAGAAGGCTCTCGAGGCGGCATCTGCTGCTGCGGTCGCCATGAAAGACGAATTCGTTAGCACTGAACATCTTCTACTCGGACTGTGCCGGACGGAAAACAAAGCAAGCAGCTTGTTAAAACTCTTGGGGGTTTCCGAGCCCGACATAATGAATGCACTGCAAAGTGTGCGGGGGAGCGCGCGTGTCACAGATCAAAATCCAGAAGGCAAGTTTCAAGCGCTCGAAAAGTACGGGATTGACTTGGTCGCATTAGCTACCAAAAACAAATTGGACCCGGTCATCGGTCGCGATAATGAGATTCGTCGCGTAATCCAAGTACTCTCGCGACGCACCAAGAACAACCCCGTGCTGATCGGGGAGCCTGGCGTCGGCAAAACAGCCATTGCCGAAGGGCTTGCTCAACGAATTGTTCAAGGCGACGTTCCGCAAAGCCTCAAGAACCGACGCGTCATTTCACTGGATATGGGTTCCTTGATCGCAGGTACAAAATTTCGTGGCGAGTTTGAGGAACGGTTGAAAGCGGTTCTTCGAGAAGTCAAAGACGCAGACGGTGAAGTCATTCTGTTTATTGACGAACTTCATACTGTGATAGGAGCCGGGGCGGCGGAGGGCTCTAGTGACGCAGCCAATTTGCTCAAGCCAGAGCTCGCGCGGGGTCAATTGCGTTGCATCGGCGCAACTACGCTTGACGAATACCGCAAGCACATCGAAAAAGACGCGGCCCTTGAACGCCGTTTTCAACCCGTTTACGTTGGTGAGCCGAGCGTAGAGGACACCATAACGATTTTGCGCGGGCTCAAGGCTAAGTATGAGGCTCACCACGGAGTTAAAATCCGAGACGCGGCACTCGTAGAGGCAGCGAAGTTATCGCATCGTTACATCACCGATCGTTTTCTACCGGACAAAGCTATTGACCTGATCGATGAAGCGTCCGCTCGCCTCGCGATGGAACGAGATAGCGTACCAACTGAAATTGACACATTGCAGCGCCGGTTGCGGCAATTGGAACTAGCGCAGCGGCAACTCAATGAAGAATCGGATAACAGCACGGACGATGCGTTAGAGGAAATCGAACAGGAAATGGAAAAAGTGCGACGTGAACTGGCTAGCCTCCGCGAGCAATGGGAATCCGAAAAGCTTGGTTTCTCAGGCGTGGGCTCAGTCCGCCGATCGCTTGAACAAGCCGAGGGGGAATTTCGACAACTCGATTCTCGTATTAAGGAACAGCAGTCCTCTGGTGCCGGTGTTTCAGAATCAGACTACCAAAAGCTGTTCGAGCTCGATCAACATGTGCGGCAATTGCGGGAGCAAATCGCCAAGGAAGAAGTGCATGACACCAAGGAAGCGAAGGAGACCGAAAAACGTCGATTGCTCCGAACAGAAGTTACTGCAGACGAAATTGCAGCCGTGGTAAGCGCCTGGACTGGTGTGCCAGTGACGCGCATGCTGGAGACCGAACGAGCCAAGTTGTTGGTGATGGAGGAGCGATTGCATCAACGTGTGATCGGCCAAAACAAGGCAGTCGAAGCGATTAGCAACGCTGTGCGAAGAAGCCGAAGTGGACTTCAGGATATCAATCGCCCGATCGGTTCGTTCCTATTCCTGGGTCCAACCGGCGTTGGCAAAACCGAACTTTGCAAAGCGCTTGCCGAGGTCATGTTCGATGACGAATCCGCCATGGTTCGTATCGACATGAGCGAGTTCATGGAACGCCATACCGTGAGCCGCTTGACCGGAGCCCCTCCTGGATATGTTGGCTACGAGGAAGGTGGCCAATTGACTGAAGCGGTTCGCCGAAGGCCATACAGCGTCATCTTGTTGGATGAAATTGAGAAAGCTCACACGGATGTCTTCAATATCCTTTTGCAACTGCTCGACGATGGCAGATTGACAGACGGACAAAATCGAACCGTCGACTTTACCAATACTATCGTTGTCATGACCAGCAACATCGGAAGTCAGAAGATCCAGCGTGTAGCCGAAGAGGGTGGCAGTGAAGAGGATATGCAGCAAGCTGTACAAGATTCACTTAAAACAAAATTTTTGCCAGAGTTTCTAAACCGAATCGATGAGACGATCATCTTTGAACCCCTGCGTAAAGAACAAATTCGGAAGATCGTTGTGCTGCAAATTGAAAAGCTGGAGCAACAACTGGTTGAGAATCATTATCGATTGAACATATCCGAGAGAGCCATCGATGCCATTAGCAATGAAGGCTACGATCCTGTCTACGGAGCACGACCGCTGAAACGCGTAATCCAACGCCGACTTCAGAATAAGATTGCGACTGAGTTGCTACGTCGGGAAGAAAATGACGGCGGGAGTATTCACGTCGACTTTCTCGAAAATGATTACCAAATCAAATCGATGCCGTAGAGTTCGACGAACGATTCACTTCGTATTCGCTGGAACAACGGCTTTAGGAAACAGAGGGAGTCTCGGCGTTGGTTTTGTGTCGGCTGGTTTTCCAGAGAGTTGTGGAACCAACCAGTTGAGACCATCGAGGTTATCGCGTAGACGCAGCTCCACGTCATCATTGGTGTGACCGATGATTCCGATGGGGCCACGGTAGCCGGACTCGGAAATGTTTTTCAGCAGGGACAAGTCCATTTCACCTTGACCTACTGGCTGAATCTTCATATCGCGTTTGTCGCCGTCGCGGATCATGCCATTGAGATTCAGACATAGCAGATACGGTTTCATTGCGGCGAGATCCTTCGAGAAGTGTTCCACATGGCTGTGTCCATGGTGTTGGTTGTAGACAATTCCTACGTGTTTTGCGTCATGATGCCGATGGAGGTATTCGCACACAGCGACTAGGTTTTCCGGTTCTCCGCCCCAACCACCATGATTATAGAGGCCGAGCTGGCAACCGAGTTTCCGAGTGCGATCGACCATGGGAAGCAGTTGCATCGCGGCCTTTTGAATTTGCTCGTTGCGGGTCGCCGTTCCGGTTGGGCTGGGTGCCGTTTGCCAAATTTGCGGATGCAGATTGTACTTTTCGAACAGGCGGAACGCCTCCTCATGTGCGCCCCAAAACGCAAAGAACTCAATTCCGCGTTTTTGGTATTCAAGGATCTCCTGTTCGAACTGAGACACATGCTCCTCCCGCCAATCGTAGGCAACTTGGGTGATACCAAGTTTTTGGATCATTTCTGCGCGTTCTGCTGGACCTCGTTTCACAGAATCGAATGGCACGATACACCAGGCGACAATGTTCTTTTGGTCAAATAGCGGTGGTGTGTCCGCTGCTTTGATCTTCAGAGAGGGAAGAGCGAGGACGACCACGGCCAGAAAGCTGAGTGGAACGCACGGAGAATTCTTCATGATTTTTGCGTGAGAGGTGGGTGGAGGCTTGGGTCGGTC
The DNA here is from genome assembly GCA_043757575.1 of Pirellula sp. Classification (GTDB taxonomy): domain Bacteria; phylum Planctomycetota; class Planctomycetia; order Pirellulales; family Pirellulaceae; genus JBKCUI01. Next base: position 1,868 of record JAYVPE010000389.1, on the reverse strand, counting down.
TACTGAGTAAGGTTGCATTGTAGCGGAACGCGTTGCGGACCAGGATCGCTTAAGGCTCAGTCACAATGATTTGTTGGCAAGCCGTGGCTGGCCAAGAACATCGAAAAATTCCCCCCTAGAATTGCTCAGGTTGGTTAACCGATACGAAACAAGTACGACGAGAAAGGATAAGATAGGGCATTAGCCTAGGCTGTTAAAAAACTGGTATTGTATTATGGATTAGCAGTGACGCTTTTGTTCCGTTCGATTGAAAGTAACATTGTAACGCGGCGAGTTAGTTCATGAGGTTTTTTCTCCCCTTCTCCTCCCGAGGAGGAGAAGGGGAGTTAGATCATCAACAGCTTCGCGATGTTGTATTTGCAATTGCATAAAGTCGAAGTTTCGAACAAAAACTTCGCAAAGCGAAGTTGCTGCAATATCAAATGTTTAACACCCCACCTTTAGCCCACTGCCCAATTTATCCGGCCTATGTTCGCCATTGACAACCCTGTTTTACAACGCGAGTTAATTTCAAACTTAAGAACGCCGCGAGCTTTTCTTTTGATGCTGGTATACCAGATCGCATTGGCTTCGGTGATCCTGATAGCTTACCCGCGAGACAGCAAAATCGATCTTAGCCGCGAATCTGCGTCCGCCCAGCGGTTGGTCGACTTCTTTTTTGTCGGGCAATTCGCAATCGCTTCGTTGATGGCACCTAGTTTCACTGCCGGAGCCATTTCCGGCGAAAAAGAGAGGAAAACTTATGAAATGCTGTTAGCAAGTCCGCTTAGGCCGTGGGTGATCGTTTCGGGAAAACTCATAGCGGCTTTAGCCCACTTGGTGGTTTTGGTTTCAGGCTCGCTGCCGATCATAATGCTATGCCTGCCGCTTGGGGGCGTTTCCATCTACGAACTGTTAGCAGCCTACGTCGGCCTCCTATCCGCCATTTTCTTGTTTGGTTCGATCAGCATGTATTGCTCGAGTTATTTCAAACGAACAAGTGCCTCGCTGGTGGTGAGCTACGTATTGATTTTGCCGATTCTCATCGTTGGCGTGATTTCTTGGCTGGCGCTTGCTTCTCAAGGGGACTTAAGACTAGTCATCACAATAACATTCGTTCCGGCTATTTGCCTGTTTGCGGGCTTCACTATGCTGGCGGTTACGGCCCGTCGATTGCTGTATCCGCCGGACGTTGGAAGCCAAGGAAGTGAAGTGGTCGATCTGGACCAAGAACAACGTGAAGCCGTCGGGCTTGTCATTCAGCGAGACCAGTTTCCCGACAATCTTTTTGCTCCACCGCGTCGAAAAACGTTGATGGAAGACAATGCCAATCCTGTATACGACAAAGAAATGCACGCGGAGCTTTTTAGCCAAGGGACCCTCATGTTGCGGTTGGTAATTCAAATGAGCATGGTTTTAGCAATTCCGTTAATGGCGGTATTGTTATTTATTATGCCGAACTTGGCGTCGTATTATGTTGGCTACGTTCTTGTCTTCAATATCTTGGCAGCACCTGTGTTTACAGCCGGCAGCATCACTAGTGAACGTGAGCGTCAGACGTTGGATCTTTTGCTCACGACCACGATCTCGTCTTGGGAGATTATGTGGGGTAAGCTTTTGGCGGGATACCGAGTCTCGTTTGTACTGACTTCCTTTTTGATGTTTCCATTGCTGCTATCTTTCTTAAACCCTGAACTGTTCAAGAACTGGAGAGCGATGTTGGTCTATCTTTGCATTTGCATTGCCGCATCGATTTTCAACGCAATTCTTGCTTTGTTTCTATCAACGCTTCTGCGAAAGACGAGCAGTGCCATGATGATTAGTTACATCGTATTGATGTTTCTGTATTGCTTGCCGATAGCGATTTACTTTCTTTTTTGGAGTTTTGC
>JAYVPE010000388.1:0-4800 GCA_043757575.1 Pirellula sp. | reverse complement strand
CGATTTCACCAAGAGTTCGAGCGCGACCATTGGCTCCGTAGGCACCAATACCCTTCTTGTACTCGATTCCAGCCTCCTTGAGTTGCTCTTCGGTCTTGCCGACCGTTGCAATTTCTGGGTGTGTGTAAACGATGGCCGGAATGCAGTCGTAATTGAAATGGGAATGAATTCCAGCAATGCGTTCGATACATACGACTGCCTCCTCCATAGCTTTGTGGGCGAGCATCGAGCCGCCGATAAGGTCCCCTACCGCATAGATACCCGTTACGGCGGTTTGATAGTTGGAGTCGACGGCGATGAAGCCTCGTTTGTCGGGTACAATTCCAATCGAATCAAGTCCGATTCCAACCGAATTTGGCACACGACCTGCAGCTAGCAAGACTCGTTCAGAACCAATCGGCTCAGCCCCTTTACACCGTACGACGCATTTGCCATTTTCGACCCGTGCGCTTTCTACCCACGAGTTCAGTCGGAACTCCATACCTTGTCTACTAAAAGTTCGGAACGCGAGTTGACTCAATTCTTGGTCCATGCCTGGCAACATCCGGTCCATTGCCTCAAGAATGACTACCTTGCTACCCAGTCGATTCCATACGCTTCCCAACTCCAAGCCTATGTAGCCGCCACCAATGACCGTCAGTCGCTCCGGGACGGTAGGGTATGCAAGAGCCGCAGTGCTATTTCCTATCAAGTCGCCATCTTCCTCGACGCCTCGCATCGTGGCTGGACGCGAACCCGTGGCTAGGATAATGTGCTTAGAATTGAGTTGAACGGTTTCGTCACCCATTTGGACAGCGACCGAGTTGGCATCGCGAAGTTGGCCTGTGCCTCGGTAGGGAGTGACTTTATTCTTTTTAAAAAGTAAGTCGATTCCACCGGTCAAAGTTTTGACTACTTGATCCTTGCGTTTCATCATCGCAGCGAGATCGAGCTGGACACCCCCGACAACGATCCCGTGGTTGGACATGCCGCTTTTAATATCATGGTACAGGTGACTAGATTCCAGCAACGCTTTACTAGGAATACAACCTACTCGGAGACAAGTGCCACCAAAATTGGGGTTGTCATCGATGCAGGCTGCGTTCATACCGAGCTGTGCAGCCCGTATGGCAGCCACGTACCCGCCCGGACCACCACCCAAGACGACAACATCATACTCGATAATTTTCATGGACAACTCAAATTTAGGATCGATCGTAAACCAAAAGCTTAACGGTCTTGCACTAAATTCCAAGGTCAATGGGTAGTCAAGTGCTCACAACTAGCGATTAGACTACCGTTCCCTATGATTTCCAAACGAATTGACAGGCTGGTGGAATTGACAAAGTGGCCAGCGGCATTCCTAGCTGTTTTGACGCTCCCCTTGACTTTTTTCGCTTGGTGGAAGTTGATTTATCAAGTCCAAACGTATCCAGGCTATTCCTTGCTGTTTGTGATTGGCGTGGGATTTTTCGTACTTTTGGTTCGCACGACGCTGGCTCAGACTGGATTTGCTCGGCGACTTGTTGAATTAGAAAGGGACCTAACTCAGTCTGTTTTCTCGTGGCGGGTTTGGTAGCCGCCTATGCTCTCAACGGATTTAGCGGTATCGGCGATTTCCTATACAACTGGTCGGGGCTCCCTCGAATGCTTCTTAGCTGGTTTTTGCAGTTAGTCATTCCTGGTGCGACAACAAACGTCTGACGATTGTGACGAACCGCAACTTTCGATCAAGCAAAATATCGAATCGCAATTATAGCGAATGGAAGATAGCAAATAGCAAAACAATAAGTACGTTGCAGAGGCTGGGTACGAGCGAGGGTCCGATCGGGCAGGCGTGTGAAAAAAGAAGAAAAAAGAAGCTGGAACGGGAACAGCGATGACTTGCAATTCCGTTTCCGCGTTTCGCGAAGACCAGCAAAATTCACGACGATCAACACGTTTTCCCATGGGTCCGGGCAAATCGTCGCTTATTTTTCTATTTTCTATTTTCTATTTTCTATTCGACAATCGTACTAAGAGTTACGAGGTGTCGAGGCATCGACCTCAGCGTGCTTAGGTCGTTTAGCAAGTATCATCGCTTCGATTTCCTTCATTTTCTCCGCATGCTCTGCTCGAAATGTGTTCTGTCGCGTCTGCTGATCGAATTTCACTTGCTTTGCGTCACTCCAATGCTTTTGTCCTTCAAGACTCGAGTTTTGCAGGCTGTATGTCCAGCCATGAATCTGGCGTGAAATTTGCGAGCACTCTTCTTGGAGTTGATGGATATTGGAATGCATTGATTCAAATGCGGACATACGCGAGGTAACGGCTAGCATCGATCTTACCTCACCGGCTGAACCACGCGCATAGTATAAAAACGTTAGTAGCTCGTTAGTTGTTCCCCGTTCGAAGCCTTCGGCAATATTATTGGAAATAGAAAGCGTGGCGCGTTGAAGTTGATTAGCAAGATCGCCTTTGCCTCGAAAGATTGATTGTGCAGTCCACTCGAACATCTCTGCGGCCAAGTCCGCCGCTTGCTGCCACACGGGTGTATCTTCGAAGCGCTTGTATTTCATCGGGAGGCTTTCATTTAGGTTGAACCGCAACTTTCGATCAAGCAAAATATCGAATCGCAATTATAGCAAATGGAAGATAGCAAATAGAAAAACCAAACGAAAAGAAATGAGTAGAAGCGGTGTTTATACGATTGCCACACGGGCGTGCCATTACATCAAATCGACTAAACAAATCTGATTTCAAAAGCCCGCTCCAGCGTGTTTCTGGTTACGCCGACTGTATTCTTGCACATTAAGATGTTTGCGAAAGCAATCGCGGGCAGTTGATCGCCAAAAATGGAACCCGTACTTGGGACCGCATTTAGAACAGCGCGCAAGCCAGCAGACTCGTCCGCTGAAGGTTCCTCGCTCAAAGAATCGTTTGCGAAAATTAAACGATCTAAACGTGGTGCACAAACACCATTCAGCGCCGATTGAATCAAATCGACATGCACGACGATGGCACTCAAAATAGGATTGCAAAGCAACGCTATCACCCGCGCCTCGTCGTTGACACAACCCGTGTCAACGATGCGGCCATTGAATCCTGCTTGGCCGTGACTCACCATTCCGAAGTCGATGTTGCGCAGCCTAAACTGTTCAGCAATTTGCTGTACCAATAACCCAGATGACTTCGATTGGACGATTCCGATAATTTTGATGTGACCATGCTGTCCGTCAGGAAACAGCATATTCAATATCGCATCACCTACCTTTTGAGGCTTGCCATAGAGCGGCGACACGTGCGGTGAAAGGGAGGGACCAGCGTTCACCTCGACCACAGCTCCCTTTTGTTCGTGGAGCGGGCGACTAATATCGGTTGCCAATACATCGAGCCCGGCGATATCCAACCCAACGACTCTGGCGGCGATTACGGCTTGTTCTGCGGTCTCAGGATGCACCTCATCCGTGCAATCCGTTGTCAGATCTCCTGTCCGTCGTACAACCACGGTTCGGCCATTTTCGGGAATGGAATCTACCGTGAGCCCCTGTTTGTTGAGTTCAATAATCGCGGGTTCGCTAAGCAAAAGTGTCCCTAACTGGTCCGTGTATGCTTCACCACGTCTTGGGTCGGAATTGACAATAGCAACCAGTTCTTTGATAGTTAGAACGCCGTCGCCCACGACGCATTCGCTGTGCCCTTTGGCAGCCGCCACGAGCTGATTGCCAACGACAAGCAAACGATGATGTTGGCCCCGAGCAAACTGCTCCACCAGAATATCGTCGGTCTCGCCTGCTTGGACTGCGAAGTCATAGGCCCTCATGATCTCGTCTTGGGTTGTCAACTCAATGGAAATACCTCGCTGGTGGTTTGCACTGCATGGTTTTACGACAACTGGAAATCCAATCTCCTGAGAAGCTAGCCACGCGTCTTCGGCATTGCTGACCGCCCGACCGTGCGGTACCGGCACGCCAACTTGACGCAACAATCGCTTGGTCAAGTCCTTGTCGCTCGCGATCGCTTCTGCGATTGCGCTGGTCGCATCCGTCTCCGCAGTCCAAATGCGTCGTTGGTTCTTACCTTCGCCCAGTTGAACAAGTGAGCCGCTATTGAGGCGAGTGTAAGGGATATTGCGGCGACGAGCAGCACGAAGAATTGCCCGTGAACTCGGCCCTAGTCGCACATCGTCGGCAAAGTCAAACAACTCGCGAACTTTTTGGCCGAGCGGAAAGTCCATCAGCGACTCGGCCGAGTCAATCAATTCGATGGCCAACAAGAAGCATCGTTCACTTAGGGATTGCTCCTCCATCTCCATCGCAAGCACTGCGCCATACTCGTTATCTAGATCCTTCCTCCTCTCGATACAGCCCTCGTACTCCATGGTTGGTACGCCCGCCATCGCGGAAAACCAACGAGCACAAGCAAGCCAAAGCTCGGGATCGGTTTTTGCCTCTAGCATTTGGGCAACGATCCGAGTCGCATTCGCTACACTTTGCGGATGGCTTATTGCAAACTGCTTTGCCTCAAGAAAATTGGCAAATAGTCCGGCAATGTCCGTTGATTGCACAGACCAGTCCGCTTCAGATTGATTCCGATAATGAACTTCGAGCATGGCCAATGAAGACCAACGATTGGGACCACGAAGGGCAACGAATTGAAACGTTCGCATCAGGCAGAATAGTGAAGGCGGAGACAAAGTAGCGATTAGGTTTCGCCACTCTCGCAGTCAATAACGGATGCGAGGATGACATGGAAGCCGCTAGTGTAACTGAAATCCTCCTACTTGAGAGTCGCGACCGGACGAAAACGGATTACGTCGCTTCCAACAGCTTTCGACTCTTT
>JAYVPE010000387.1:0-4809 GCA_043757575.1 Pirellula sp. | reverse complement strand
CACCTAAAGAAGAAAGTTACTTAGCTCCGCTCAACGTGTTTTTGGCACGCTATTCCATCGAGCGGATTTCGGTAGCGCCTATCGGTGAGGCAACACGATGCGGAAATCTAGTTGTCGCCGAACAAGGCCGTTTCAAACGTTAATGCCTACAAATTCTGCGTTCATCTAGGCTGGCATTCTTCGTTAGAATCGAAATGAATCTGTTCCTGCCAGATAGTTTCGCCACCAAAGAAGCTTCTGATTGTGCATACAAAATTAAGTTGATTGTCCAAGTCGCACTTACACCTATAAAGTTCTCCACAATTCATGTGGACGTCGTATGCCGTATTGTCGAAAGTAACTACACCATTATCTTCCGGTAGTACGGGGATTTTCGCCCAAATATAAGTGTGACTTTCATACGCAGCCCAGTAGCCACAATTCCCTGCCCACTGAGTACAAGTCTCCCCACATTCGCCTGTAAGCGGATTGAAATCGCATTGCCGTTCTAATGGGATGACGCAACCAAGATCGGTTGGGTCTCCTACGTCGGCGATAGATTGCAAACAGGTTAGCCCAAACGCAACCACGGACAACATTAATCGACACATTCGCATTGTCATTCTCCCCAAAAAGGCTATCACCCTATAACACCTAGTTTGCGATGAAAATGGAAACAAACATCGTTTGAACCCTCGATCCATCGTCTACGCTTATTAGGACCAAGTCGTCACCGCTACTCTTGACAGAACGAACGTTCCGTTCCAGAGTAATGTAGATCCGGCCAATTCGATCATTTATTTTCTTGACTTCACACGTCATCTTGTCTTCCTTGCTCGGCTCGCATTCCAAAATTAACGAATCGATTTTTGCGTCCGCATTTCTGCATCGAAGAACGGCCTCGCCGACTACGTCAGAGGAACCAGGCTTCGGCTTCAAGACAATTCGTTCAGGAAAGATGGCAAAATTACTTTTTCGCGAAAGTGTCAGATTCATTGTGCATCTCGTTGATAAATCCTTATTTTCAAGAAAAATCTTTCCACGATACTGCGGCCGATCCAATGCCTGAGGAAAAAAGGAAGCAAACAAAATGGATTTGCCATCGCGAATTCCTGGAGAAAACGAAAGGAACGATAACGAATCCTCGCAATTCGCTCGCAATTTCACTACATCCTCAACGTTCGACAAAAGAACAGAAATAGGAATGGTGATTTTCCCTTCATCAGACTCTTCAAACTCGCAAATGAACTCATCTTTTTCAAAAGAAACAACGCCCAAAATCTTTGACTTGAACATTCCTATAAACTTGCAATTGCCCGTTATCATCCATTCTAAACGAAAGGAAGTACTCAAGTATTTTGGGTTTTTTGGAACTGTCAACGACACATGCACCAGCGCTCCGTCTCGAGGCTCAATCTTTATTTTGTCAGAGTTCATCGTAATTTGCGCACCAGAGTTTTTGTCCGGTTGCGCTTGTATGGCGATCTTTGTCCTATTAAAAACATAAAGCTGAATCTTAATTATTTCCCCCGCGTACACCTCACCGAGGTCGAACTCCTCCATAAGAAGTTCTTGATTGACGCTAAGCACGTCGAAACGAAAAAATCGCAAGTCCTTGCGATTTTCCTCACAGCGACAAGAACCAGCAAAAACCCATTCCAGCCCCAACACCAACACAAAGCAAAAAAATTTCATTTAGATTGCTCTCCAATTCCAATGCGCAGAAATTTCTCCGCTTCCGCAACGCCAAAGGTATTTCCATCCGTGTCTGGGAATTGAACAAATTCTTCGTTAAACTGATGCCAAGTGAACTCACATGCCCCACCTGATTTTAGTATTAAGTCTTGACCAGCAAGTTCAAGTTTATCGTACGTTATGCTAACGATTCGATATATCTCTTTGGATTTCTCATACCGCGGATTTCCACTAGCTAGATTTCTAATCAAAGCGTTCGTCTTTGGGTCGAACTCACTTACCACAATTTTTGTAGGCATCGAACTAACGGGATCAAAGGTCACGTGCGAACGAAGACGAGTATTGTCCCTTTTTACAAAAACGGTTGATGAACCGTCCGGATGGCGAATACATTTACTTTCATGGTATAGGCGCGTGGAAGAATCGTGAATTTCCCTAAGGTTCTCTTTCGCCAATGTACAGGGAAAGCTAGACTGTGTTAACTCGACAATTGGAATCTGTCTCAATGCGTTAAATCGAATAAAGTCACACATCCTAGTACTTGGATACGGACTGTTTTTTGAAAAAGCCGTTTCAATTCCTTTCCGCCAAATAAAACACTCGAAATTCTTGCGATGCTTTGTAGTGAGATCGAGAATCATCTCTCGAACGAAAAGAATGTTTTCTTCTTTGCGATCGACAACCAGTCGACCGTAAGTGACACATTCGGTGGACTCTGAAAAATCTTCTGAGGGCGTTTCCGACGGGGCAAATCCCTGCCAGTGTTTGTAACTAACATCGTAGTTTTGGATCGCTTCGGTGTTAGCCCATGTTGCTTCCATGAGCGACAGACCGCTCTCCTCTTGCGAAAAGCCCGACAAATTCGAAACGAAAAAAAATACAATACAGGACGAAAATGAAAAATTTCTTACCATGTGAATCTCGTTGGTATTCTCAATAACTCATTTTCGGATAATGACTTTAACTCAAGCCCTAAATCAAGTTTGGTATTGCGGTGCACTACCGCGACTTCCTTTGTAATTTCGAATTCGATGCGATAGATTCCTTCGGCGAGCTTGCTGCAAATCGAACTGACTTTTTGTCCCGACGGCAAGATACAGATCGCTTCAATTCCATCATTGTCCTTTAGCCATCCTTTCTTTACCCGAACCATTGCGGACGCAGACAAAGCGGTATCATTTTTCGAAGTAAAAACCAAACTATTTGGATGAATCTCAAACGGCGGTTTTTGTCGAATCGTGATTGCAATAGTGCGTCGAGAAAACGCAGGACCATCGAGAAAAAGCTCTCCAGCCAACTGGTTTTCCTTCAATGGTCCAAACCTAAAGCTCAGTTCCAAGAATGCCTTTCCATCTTCGAAACAAACCTGCCCAGCGACTTTGTCACAGAGATCACTCGAAAATGAAATCGTGGAGTCTTTCAATAATGCTAGATCAGACGTGGTAATTGCCATTCGTCGCGTAAAGAGATTCTCATTGCTCGACGTTTTTTCAGTATCCACAACGATGCTTTCCGCGCCAATCGAAACCACTCCTGCGATCTTCGCTTTCAACCTTAGGATAATCCTGTCGGCACCCCCGGAAGTAGCAATCGAGATACCAAAGGTCTTTTCCGTGCGTTTCTCATTTTTGCTTACCGCAAGGTCAAATCGCAACTTTTCCGTTGCTCCGGCGAGAAGATTTGCTTTTGGGACGTTTGCTGAAATACAATTACAATCAACGGATGCACTGTGAAATTCAACGGTCTTTCCTAGCCCATTCCTAACGACAATAGTCGCAATGTTCGTAGAATCAAGATTCAATACCCCTAGGTCGACGTCGACAATGGCAGTACCGTCATCAGAATGCGCAATGACAACCTGCCTTTCGATCCTGTTCAAGTTTTCGTGCACTTCTGGGTGCGCAAACAATTGCGACCCAAACAAGAATTGAATCAAGAAATATGCCAGCTTGTTAGACGTAAATTGAGTCGAGTTCATTCCGAATTCCAACGTCGAAAGAATAAAATGAAAGGGAAATTTTGAGCCCTTCGACAAAGTGACGATGCCGTACGGTGCGGGCATCTCGGCAAGTATTGATGTTCGGAGCTCTACAATACTAGTGCAAGAAATTTGGGGCGTTCTGTCCAACAAAATGGATGTTTTTTCAATATTCCCAGAACTGATTTGTTCCAGCGATTGTCACTCTTCGGTTTTCTTTTTCCTTTTTGCTGGCAGTTGGCAGTTGGTTGGTTGGTTGGGTGTTGGGTGTTGGGTGATGGGTGATGGGTGATGGGTGATGGGTGAGTGCGCGCCATTCCTATCATTTTCGAGATGATAAATGACGACTCCGATTTCATTTAGCATGCGTTGTAGTACCTTAAGCGAAACACCAAGCTCAGTTGCAATTTCTGTTTTCGTGAAATCCGACATCACTTGCTCAACAATGTGCTGATGCCTTTCGGGCAAAGCAGATTGAATCGCATGCACAAAGTCATTGGAGTCTACTACACTCTCTTGTTCACTCGTTCCGTTTCGAGCGCGAGAACTGAAAAGCGATGCGAGATCAATTTCGTCGCGATGATTCTTACGTTTTTGACAATGAATATGGTTTACGGCGTTGACACTCAGGCTTTTTGCTATTTGCCTACAAAAACGCATCGTTTCTTCACGAAGCATTTCGGCTTTATTAGGCCTTTTCGCAAGTTCAAAGATTAGTACCTCGACAATTGTGCTGGCCAAAAGATCCGCGTCGATTGATTCGAGTGCCTCATGAGATATCAACTGCGGTATCCAGCGATGAACCAATTTAAGGTACGACTCGAAAATGGTTTTTGCGAAATCCGAATCCTGTTTCAATGTATGGTGAGCGCCGTCAATTCTGCCAAGATTTGAGTCCGGTTCCATCGAAAATCTCTTTTCATTTTGCTCGGGGTTTTCTGAATAAGATCATGAATATTGAATGTCTCACCCGTTTTATATGGTGAATTATTCAAATTGCAATGCGATCTAGCAAAATCTGCTGATTATAGCTCGATTGATTTTCAGCGTCGTTGTAATGCAGGGCCGACGCAAACTTTGGGTAATTGGGGATGACTTGGTAGTTTAGAGTTGTGTACACCTTGAAATTGATATTTTGCCATTTTGGCGAGTCAATT
>JAYVPE010000386.1:0-4832 GCA_043757575.1 Pirellula sp. | reverse complement strand
TTGCATCAAAGCCCGGTCCCCACTGTTACTTCGCTATATTGCATTTGAATGATCGCGACAATGAACTGCGATTCCAGTCCATAAGCCAAACGAACGGTTTTGGGTGTCGCCCGTCCGTCGACCGTTTCGTACTTTTCAAAAAACAATTCGACAGGGTCCGTTTGTTTGTCTGAAAACACTTCGATGACCTCAATCAAACCGTTTTCTGGCGACGTGTAAACCAAGACATCAAAGTCACTCACAGTAATCCGAGTAACGTCGAAAAGGAGTTCGCGGCCGACGACTGGATTTCGTCCAAGATAGACGGCCTCACCCATCAGTCGCGGCCCAATGCGATTCCACTGTTGCCAAATTCGCATCCCCATCACGGCCCCGAGAGATGAACGCTGCTTGATCCATTTCGGCCAGCCTTGCAACGGATGTACCGTCTCCGTTTTATCCCCAAGCCGAAGAGTTAGATTTGCATCCGATAAAAGCATCTCAACGGCAAGATTTTCGCCTGGGATTTCGCCGTTGATTTTCCAAGTTTCAGAACTGTCTTTCCAAATGCCGTGTGCAGCCTGCAAACCAAGAATTCGATCCAATTCTAAGCGATTGAAATAGTAGTTTGTGTAACCTCGTTTTTCAACAAACAAGTCATCGACGGCATCCTTTTTGGTCGGCATGAGTTGTTTGGGTGATTCAGGTTTTTCTTTGCCATGGGGAGCCGGGTCGCCAGGCGCTGGATCCTTTCCGCCCGGCGGCTTGCGTTGCGGCTTCTGCTGGGGTGATTCTCCTTTGATAATCTCATCAAGCTCGCTCGCCAAGTGTAGGTTTTGCAGTCGAATGTACGTCTCTACCACTCCGCTATCATTTTGGAAACGAATCGGGATCCGCCATTGGTCCGGGTAGATACCTAGGATGTTCTTTAGCTGGTTAGTCGTTGCAACATCGCGGTCCCCGAGTCGCAAGATTTCATCGCCGTAACGGATTCCACGCCTGTACGCGTCACTACTTTCCAGAATATTGGATACCGCAACTTTGCCATTGCTTTCGGTTGTGACTGTGAAGCCTAACGTTGCGTGGTCCACAACCCGTCCAGAACGCAACTGTCCAAAAAAGTTCATTGCCTGTTTGATCGAAATAGCGTATCCGACGCCGACATTCACTCGACCTCGTTTTTCAAACGAACAGCGACCATTGATCCCAATTAGCTCACCTCGAATATTAAAAAGAGGTCCGCCTGAGTTTCCTGGATTGATGGCCGCGTCTGTTTGAATGCAATCACTATATTCAAGAATGGTTCCGCTCGGATATTGGTATCGCCGAACTCCGCTAATCAAACCATAGGTTATCGTCGGTTGGAGATTGGTGGCCAACACAAATGGATTGCCGGCAGCAAAGCACCACTGACCGATTCGGACTTTGTCACTGTCACCAATCTCTGCAACGGGAAAATCGGTTCGTCCGACCATCTTCAATACGGCCAAATCGCCGGTCGGGTCGCTCCCCGCGACCACCGCGTCGTACATTTTCCCATCATTAAGTCCGCACCGCATTCGATGCCCAAACGGGCTTGAAACGTGGAAGTTCGTCAGCACATATCCATCCGGTGAAATGCAGACCCCACTACCGCCTCCCTGGCCATCGGTCCCGTAAACCGCCACGGTCGCGCGCGACGCTCGTTGCATCGCTTCAACGCGTTGCTGCTGTGCAGCCAGGACCGCATCGTTGGGACTGGGGGCAGACACGGCGATGGCGAACTCGTCTTCGGCTTCACAATTGGGCACTAACTCAAAAAAAGTATTTAGCCGATGGGCGTTAGCCCCGGTTGTTGGCGAGTGAACCGACGCTAACGCGTTGCGGCTAATTAAATCAACAGGCCGTAACGAGAACGGCATGAAGGCGAAAAAAAATGCACATTGCAAAACTTGGAATAAGACAACATGATTTTGTTTAGCTCGGGTCATCGTTTGAGCCTGGGTTGTTTCCATGTGATTTCCGTTCCTATCATCAGCTTCGATTTGCAAATGACCGCGAGCTTCGTTTTCTTTTCTGACTTCAGTGGGATATCAAGATCTGCGAAGTCAACGTTGTGCGCGAGTGGCTGTTCGGAAATTTTTTGGTCATCTTGCCAGACTTCGATTGTTAGGTCGGTTCTCTGCGAACCCTCATCCGTACGTTCGACACGGCATTGCAATGAAGAAAATCCCTCTGGAACTCGAAACGAGTAATAGCCTGGACTTGGAAAGTAGAGGTCTTTGTCAGCGGCAAGCGAGGTTGACAAAGGGGCGAGGCCATTCACAACAAATCGCGGGGCGAATGCCCTATCTAAGCTCGGGATAGGCGTTTTGAATTCGATCTGCCTATCAGCGACCGCTTCCAATGATTCGATATCGGAGAGCCATCGAATATTGGCTGTTGCGTAGTTAATTCTCGAAATTTGAACCAAAGGGATAGAAACGGATTGGCCCAGAGAAGTGCGCAGTTCAAGAACGTTTGCCTTCACTGTCAACATTTCCGCCATCCAAACGGAATGATCGGTTGCAGTGACTTCAATCGTCGGCTTGACCCGTTCCTGGTCGCGTTGGAACCAAACTAGCCCAATCAGTTTTTCGATCGGGATGTCGATCTGTTGGCCATCCAGATCGAAAGTAATACTCGCTTCTTGCACTTGAATGATCACTCCGTTGATTCGGTCGAGGCTATTTCCCGGACGTAGGACAATCACGGCATCCGCATTCTTAGTTTCTAGGATAGCACTTTGCCAAGCGTTGACGAGTTCAGGCATTATGGCTTTGAGCCGAGCAGCTTTCAGCGACTTCGATGAAATTGCGACTTCGTTTCCAGACGAACTTTTCAAACGCCAGCCACTACTACTCTTACCTGATAGTCGGTCCCCGAAAGCCCTTGAGCCATCCAGCATTAATAGCTCAACAGGGGGCATTTGTGCCTCCAACTTGTTGGCAAAACTAACTTGGCCTATGTCGGCGGCAGATTTTTCAATTGCGCCAGCCTTCGTTTGGACGATAACTTTGTTTGAATCCGCCGAGACGATCGATCCTATAACCGGCGGTCCACTCAACATGGAAACGGTAACGTCCGCGTTCCCATCCTCGGACTTTTGGCCCAGCAATTCACCTAACGAGCCGACGGAGAATAGAAACCCAAAAAAAATTGCAGTCCCGATCGGATACCATCGTCTTACCGAATAAGCGCACATGGGACTGCAAAACAAATTCGATTGCTGTTGTCTATTGAGTAGCTGCATGATGATAATGAGAGTGCGAACTAAAACTGCTGGTATTGTAACGCAATGACTACTTCTTCGGTGCAAACAGACTTGTTGACTCTTGTGAAAAGCGATCGGTTTTTAACATGAAAGCTGCCTATTTTCGAACGACTGGCTCCCCAGATGTCATCGAATTCGGTGATTTGCCAGAACCGGAGTGTGGTGTGGACCAGGCAATCGTCAAAATTCGAGCGGTTTCGGTCAACCCGATCGACACCTATATTCGCAGTGGTGCGAACTACTGGCCGCTACCTAATCCTTATATTCCAGGCTGCGATTTAGCTGGTGAAGTCGTTGCTGTCGGTTCCAACGTGAAGCATCTTTGTCTAGGCCAAAGAGTTTGGGGAAGCAATCAAGGTTTAATGGGCCGACAAGGGACATTTGCGGAACTCTCTGCGGTCGATGCCAAATGGCTCCATCCGTCCCCTGAATTTGTTGAAGACGTGGAAATGGCAGCGATCGCACTTGTTGGAATTACCGCCCACTTGGGATTGTTTCAGCATGCAATGCTTCAACCAGGAGAGACAATCTTTGTTCGGGGTGGGACAGGGGGAGTAGGCTCGATGGTGATTCAAATGGCGAAAGCTATCGGTGCAATCGTGATCACTACGGCTGGCAACCAAACCAAGCTCGTGAAATGCCGTGAATTGGGTGCCGATCATGTCATTAACTACAATGAAAAAAATGTGGCGGACGAAATCCGTCAAGCGGCCCCCAATGGAGTGAACGTGTTTTGGGAAACACTCAGGGAACCAGATTTTGAACTTGCGGTCGGCGCACTGGGTGAAGAAGGGCGTATGATTCTAATGGCCGGACGAGACGCAAAGCCCCCGTTTCCCGTCGGACCTTTCTACGTCAAGGGATGCTCACTGCATGGTTTCGCCATGTTTAAGGCAACAGCGAGTCAACAGCAAATTTGCGCTTCGGATATCAATCATTGGATGACCTCGGATATCTTAAAAGCACAAATCGATCGCATCCTGCCATTGAGCGAAACCGCACAAGCCCACCGCTTGCAAGAAGCGAATACTGTCCAAATGCAAAGTATTTTGTCGGGGAAAATCGTGCTTGCAGTCCCATAGCCGCCTCTGAACCGTTCCTCAACCAAGAATATTGTCGAGAAAGTGGCAATTCCGGGAAATGGCCGCTCGTTTTTGACCGTTTCCGATATAGTGTAACTGTTACAACGTCGCTGACTAAAACACAGAGTCAGTGTTCTATTCGAATCGATCGCCAATCGTGGGAGATTATTTGGAATGTTGAAATACATTGCGGTCCGACAGAACAGCAGCATAAGTTCAACGCCAGCGCCTCGAGCGCGTCAGCGACGTATCGTACGTGAGTCTACCTCGCCCACGTCGATAGCGAAGCGATGGTCGTATCAGCAGTCTATTGGAATGGGCGGAGCCAATGGCCGACGAGTCCTTGCAGCAATGAATCGAAGCATGGGTTCGCCGCATCTTCAGTAGGCAGACGTCTCTAAAAATCCCCCGTGTTCTTCGCTAAGGCGAGTGTTGATGTCACTGAGATTATATAGACGACCTTGATTGCAACCTGGGCA